>NZ_JAZGQA010000074.1:0-20530 GCF_048593855.1 Yersinia sp. 2542 StPb PI | reverse complement strand
AACGAGGAATAAAAAGAAACAGAAAAATTGAAAATGCCCGAGTGGTTCGGGCATTTATACTCTTTGGTATTACTTTTTATCTTTCTCTACTGGTTTACCTGACCAGTAGCCCGCCAGTAGTGAACCGGAGAGGTTATGCCAGACCGAGAACAATGCGCCGGGTAGGGCAGCCAGTGGCGAGAAGTAAATTTTACCCAACGTAGCTGCTAGTCCTGAGTTTTGCATACCGACTTCAATGGCCAGTGTGCGGCAGGTGGATTCATCAAAGCCGAACAGTTTCCCGCCCCAGTAACCACTTAACAGGCCAATACCGTTATGCAGGATAACCGCAATAATCACCACGAAACCCACTGAAGCGATATGACTCTGGCTACCGGCGACCACGCCACTAATGATAGCGACAATACAGACCATCGACATCGCCGGTAGATAAGGCTCAATACGTTTCACCGTTTTAGTAAAGGTGTGATGGATAATCAGCCCTGCGCTAATAGGGATGACCACGATTTGCAGAATACTTTTCAGCATTCCCACTACGTCAACACTGATGGTGGCGTCGACATATAAACGGGTCAGTAATGGCGTGGCAAAAACCCCCACCAGGGTAGAAACCGCCGAGATAGTCACTGATAACGCGACATCTCCTTTGGCCAGATAAATCATCACATTAGATGCTGTCCCACTGGCAACGCTGCCTACCAGTACCATACCGGCAGACAAGTCCGGTGGCATACGGAATAGTATCGCCAGAATCCAGGCAGTGAGCGGCATAATCAGATAATGCAGGAAAGTTGCCGCGGCTACCGGTGCCGGGCGCGATAGTACACGTTTGAAATCATCCAGCCGCAGAGTGACCCCCATAGCAAACATGATTAACATGAGTAGCGGGGCGACATAAGGCCCGATACCGATAAAGGTGGTCGGGCGGAAATAGGCCGCGACTGACAGCAGCAGCGCCCACAGCGGGAACAGCCGGGTGATTTTTACTAACATGAAGCGAAAGTCCTTAGTCGTCAGTGTCAGATATAAGAAAACCGGACGAAATCGCCCGGTCGGTGTTATCAGCTTGTTGTTGTTAGCAGTGTATAGTTAGTTTTTACTCTGACTCAAGCCGTGTTATTCAAACAGCGTATTATTCAAATAAATTGTTACTCAAACAGATTGTGATGCAGGGTTTGCACCACTTTTTCAGCATCATTCCCTGGCACCAAGAAGCACAGGTTATGGCTGCTGGCGCCATAGCAAATCATGCGGATATTGAATGGGTCAAGGACACCGAATACTTCCTTACCGACGCCACAAGCTTGTGACAGGTTATTGCCGATAATTGCCACCAACGCCAGATTCTCTTCCACTTCAACCCGACATAGCGAGGAGAGTTCAGTCAGCAGTGAGGTGGTCAGTAGACTGCCCGCCGTTGATGTCGAACCTGTCGTATCAAGAGTCAGCGCGACACTCACCTCAGAGGTGGTTATCAAATCAACTGAAATATTGTGGCGCGCCAGAATATTAAACACTTCCGCCAGAAAACCACGTGCATGCAACATATTCAGGCTATGTAAGGTCAGCAGCGTCTGTTTGCGGCGCAATGCCAAGGCACGGAACAGTGGTGGACTCTCGGTCTCATTACAGACTAAGGTGCCGCCAGCCGCTGGGTCTTTGCTTGAGCCGACAAACACGGGAATATCACTGCGCACGGCTGGCAACAAGGTGGCCGGATGCAAGACTTTGGCACCAAATGTCGCCATTTCAGCCGCTTCTTCGAAAGCAATTTTATCGATGCGTTTTGCTGCCGGAACCACCCGTGGATCGGTGGTATAAATCCCAGGAACGTCTGTCCAAATATCAATGCGGCCAACATTCAGTGCTTCACCCAGTAACGCAGCGGTGTAATCGCTACCGCCACGGCCAAGGGTAGTGGTGCGCCCTTTGCTTTCACTGCCGATAAAACCTTGTGTGACAACAATGGCCTGCGCGATACGTGGGGCCAATTGCGTTTGGGCTAATTCAGACAGCGCATGGGTATCCGGTTCAGCACGACCAAAACGGTCATTGGTTCGCATGATTTTACGTACATCAAACCATTCCACTGCCACCTGACGCTGGCGGATTAGCTCGACAAACAGCAGTGTAGACATCAATTCGCCGTGACTCACCAGTTCATCGGTTAACGCCGCAGACGTTGCCAGACTGGCTGCTTCAGACAGCATGGCGATGTTTTCTAGCATGCGTTCAATTTCATCGCGGATAACCACCGGATTGCCGAGTTTGGCTAGAATATCGGATTGAATTCGACTAATTTCTGCTAAATGAAGTTCACGCTTTTCAGGCTCACAGCCATCGGCAAGGGCGACCAACAGATTGGTAATGCCAGCCGAAGCTGACAAGATAACCAAACGAACGTCCGGGTTCGATAAAACCACATCGGCGCTGCGACTCATGGCATCAAAGTCTGCCACGCTGGTGCCACCAAATTTGGCAACCACGGTCGCAGAAGGGGCGCTGCGGCTCTGCTGGGGTGCTGCTTGAATCATCTAAAAAAACCTCGTATCAGGGATGCCATCTTGGGGGTCATCAGTATTTATCTCTGTACAAGGAAATAACGGGTTATCGACTTTCTGTCAATGAAATGGCTATGAGGTATTTTCATCTTTAATAATATGCGCTGTGATATCACTAAATTGACTATTCCCTTCGTACTTGAAGCTGCTGGAGTGTTAGTTACGTTCACTTACCCGAGTAAGCTCATTGGGATGAATGAGCCTCATCCTTGAGGCTCACCCTGCGGGCTAGCATAACTGCTGTTCAAATCGGTTCCCGACCGATTTGTCGTTCGCTTGCTGCCTACCTGCCACTACCATTACTTTGGCAATAGATACTGTTAGACAATGACACACTGCGAAAACAGGGATGAGATCAAGTGTTGTTTCGAGAGATAACACCTATCGCAAGAAAAGAGATCTCAATCACACCCGAACAGGATACAATTAACCCATTCGTTTCATTATCCTTAAGCCTAGAAGAGCGCCGCTATGAAAAATATTAATCCTAGTCAAACCGCTGCCTGGAAAGCGTTACAGCAACACTTTGAGCAGATGAAAGATGTCACCATCAGCAGTCTGTTTGCCAAGGACGACCAGCGTTTTAACAAGTTTTCAGCCACGTTTAATGATCAAATGCTGGTGGATTTCTCCAAAAACCGCATTACCAGCGAAACCATGGAAAAGCTGCAAGCTCTGGCGAAGGAAACTGATCTGGCCGGTGCAATTAAATCCATGTTTTCCGGTGAAAAAATCAACCGCACTGAAGACCGCGCGGTACTGCATATTGCTTTGCGTAACCGCAGTAACACCCCGATTGTGGTGGATGGCAAGGATGTGATGCCAGAAGTGAATGCAGTGCTGGCTAAAATGAAACAGTTCTGTGACCGCGTGATTGGCGGTGACTGGAAAGGTTATACCGGCAAGGCGATTACTGATGTGGTGAACATCGGTATCGGCGGTTCAGATCTCGGCCCTTACATGGTGACTGAAGCACTGCGCCCGTACAAAAATCATCTGAATATGCATTTCGTTTCAAACGTTGACGGCACCCATATTGCTGAAACGTTGAAACCGTTGAACCCAGAAACCACGCTGTTCCTGGTGGCATCAAAAACCTTCACCACCCAAGAAACCATGACCAACGCCCACAGTGCGCGTGACTGGTTCCTGTCTACTGCGGTTTCTGTGGAACATGTCGCCAAACACTTTGCTGCATTGTCGACCAATGCCAAAGCTGTGGGTGAGTTTGGTATTGATACCAACAATATGTTTGAATTCTGGGATTGGGTTGGTGGCCGTTACTCTCTGTGGTCCGCCATTGGTTTATCTATCGCGCTGTCGGTTGGTTTCGAACACTTCGAACAACTGCTGAGTGGTGCGCATGCCATGGATAAACACTTCGCCGAAACGTCTGCGGAGCACAACCTACCAATCCTGCTGGCATTGATCGGCATCTGGTATAACAATTTCTTCGGCGCAGAAACCGAAGCTATCCTGCCTTACGATCAGTACATGCACCGTTTCCCGGCTTACTTCCAGCAGGGCAATATGGAGTCTAATGGCAAGTATGTGGATCGTAACGGTAATCCGGTTGATTACCAGACCGGCCCTATTATCTGGGGTGAACCAGGTACTAACGGCCAACATGCGTTCTATCAGTTGATCCATCAGGGCACCAAATTGGTTCCTTGTGACTTTATTGCACCGGCTATCAGCCATAACCCACTGAGTGATCATCACGCCAAGCTGCTGTCGAACTTCTTTGCCCAGACCGAAGCACTGGCATTTGGCAAATCACTGGCAGAAGTTGAAGCTGAATTTGCTGCGGCAGGCAAAACCCCTGAGCAAGTGGCTCATGTCGCGCCATTTAAAGTGTTTGAAGGCAACCGCCCAACCAACTCCATCCTGCTGCGTGAAATTACGCCGTTCAGCCTGGGTGCATTGATTGCGCTGTATGAACACAAGATCTTTACTCAAGGGATTATCCTGAATATCTATACCTTCGACCAATGGGGTGTGGAGCTGGGTAAACAACTGGCTAACCGTATCTTGCCAGAACTGGCAGATGATAAAAACGTAACCAGTCATGACAGTTCTACCAATGCGTTGATTAACCGTTTCAAGAACTGGCGTTAAGCTTGCGGGCTTAAGCTCTTTGATCCGTGCTTATTAGCCCCTTACTCAGTAAGGGGCTTTTTTTCGGCCCGGATTATTTCACCTACTTTCAATAGGAGTATTTATGGCCAAAAATTCGCGTTCTCAATGGATAGCCAAAAATCTACAGCGTTTACTGAATGTGGGGTTGATTGCATTGGCCGCTATTTTGGTGGTCTTTTTGATAAAAGAAACCTTCCATCTTGGTAAGGTCTTATTCGTCAATAATCAGGATGCATCTTCTTACATGCTGATTGAAGGGATTGTAATTTATTTCCTGTACTTTGAGTTTATTGCGTTGATTGTTAAGTATTTTGAGTCGGGTTATCACTTCCCGTTGCGCTATTTTATCTATATCGGGATCACCGCGATTATCCGCCTGATCATCGTTGATCATGAAAACCCGATCGATACGTTAATTTATTCCGGTTCGATATTGTTGCTGGTGGTGACCTTGTATTTGGCGAATACCGAAAGATTAAAAAGAGAATAAAAATGGCGGCCATTACGGCCGCCCTAAAGACACAGTACCAGAGGGAAAAAATACCCTTCTTACTTGAAATTGTAGCTTTGTTTACTGCACTATCTCACCCGAATCACTGACCTAAGTCAGCTCATCGGGATTAATGAGCCTCAAAGAGGCTCACCCTGCGGGCTAGCATAAATGCTGTTCAAATCGGTTTTCAACCGATTAGTCACTCGTTTGTTGCCTTGCTACAATTCCAATTACGTTGGGTATTGGGTGATGAAATTTTGAATGATGATATCGTTAACCCTTCACCCCACCTGCCGTTAAGCCACCTACCAGCCAGCGTTGTGCCAGCAGGAAGACTGCGGTGATGGGAATGGCAGACAGCACCGCAGCAGCGGCGAAATCGCCCCACAGATAGTTTTGCGGATTCAGATATTGCTGCATACCCACTGCCAGCGTGTAGCTGTTCACATCACGCAATAGCAGCGATGCCACCGGGACTTCGGTGATAGCGGCGATAAACGACAGAATAAACACCACGGCTAAAATCGGCACCGACAGGGGTAACAGCACCAGCCGGAAAGCTTGCCATGGGGTCGCGCCATCCAGTGCTGCGGCTTCTTCCAGCGAGTTATCAATGGTTTCGAAATAGCCTTTGATGGTCCAGACGTGCAGGGCAATACCGCCCATATAAGCAAAAATGACCCCGCCGTGGGTATTCAGCCCGATAAATGGCAGATACTGCCCGATACGGTCGAATAATGCATATAACGCCACCAGCGACAGCACTGCTGGGAACATCTGGAAGATCAACATGCCTTTCAGCAGGGTGCTTTTACCGCGAAAACGCATGCGAGCAAAGGCGTAAGCGCAGGTAGTGGAGAGCGTGACAATCCCAATGGCGGTAATGACCGCAATCTTGATGGAGTTCCATAACCACAACATCACCGGGAATGGTGGTGGGGTTACGCTGCCATCAGCATGAGTCACACTCATACCCAGTGCCAGTTTCCAGTGTTCCCATGAAATTTGATCCGGGATCAAGCTACCGGTCGCAAAGTTACCAGGCCGCAGCGAGATGGTAATCACCATCAGCAACGGGAACATAATCAGCGCGATAAAGCACAACATCAGAAAATGAGTGCCCCATAGACGCAAACGCTGGGATTTAGGTTGAACCATTGCCATTTGCATCTCCTCCTTAGTCAAAGTTCATTTTGCTGGCTTTCAGATTCAGTATCGCGAGCGCGCCGACCAGAATGAAAATCAGGGTGGCAATCGCTGCCGCCAAGCCAAAGTCCTGGCCGCCGCCCCCTTCAAAGGCAATACGGTAGGTGTAGCTGACCAGCAAGTCGGTATAGCCTGCTGGCGTGGTGGTGCCAATCATATCCGGGCCGCCATTGGTCAATAACTGAATCAACACAAAGTTGTTAAAGTTAAAGGCGAAGCTGGCAATCATCAGCGGCGTCAGCGGCTTAATCAGCAGTGGCAACGTGATGCGGAAGAAGTTCTGGAACGGGCCTGCGCCATCCATTGCCGAGGCTTCATATAAGTCCTCGGGAATCGCTTTGAGTAGCCCCATGCACAGAATCATCATGTAGGGATAGCCGAGCCAGGTGTTGACGATTAAAATCATGCTTTTCGCGGTAATGGGGTCACTGAACCAGGCGGGCTTGATGCCAAACAGGCTACTTAGCATCAGGTTGATTTCACCAAAGCTTTGGTTAAATAACCCTTTGAAAATCAAGATTGAAATAAACGATGGTACCGCATAGGGCAGTATTAACAGCACGCGATAAACCGCTTTGCCTTTCAACGAGTCCCATTGCACCACACAAGCTAAAACCATACCGACGGCAACTGTCAGTACCACGGTCAGTAGCGAGAAAATAATGGTCCAGATAAAGATGGAGATAAAAGGCTTCTGTATCCCTTCATCATGCAGCACCCGCAGGAAGTTTTTCCAGCCGATAGTGACGGTAAAGCCAGGACTGAGTTTTTCGTTTTGCCACTGGCCGTCGGCGTTAATGGCTTGGTAAAAACCGACATCAGGGTTTGGCCGATAGATAACCCCGGTTTGCTGATTGAGCAGCTCTTTACCGTCAGCGCCCAGTTTATAGAGCGGGCTGGTCGCTGAAAACTGGCGCAGTGAACTCATGCGCAGTTCGCCACTACTGGGCAGCAGTGCCACCAACTCAGCGAGTGCCTGGCGATTCTGAGTAATGATACGCAGTGACGCGCGTTCGCCGGTCTGTTCAGTGCTGGTGGGGGCGACTGTGACTTTTTTCTCACCCGTCGTATCAAGGCTGAAAGGCGCGGAAATCAGAACAGAGCTGTCATCAGGGTTGGTAAGCTGCAAACGCCATTGGTTATCACTGGGATAAAGGCCAAAGGTAAAGGTTTTACCGGTCTGAAACTGCCGATCCATTAATACTGATTGGGCACGCTCAAAGGTTAATTGGTTGGTACTGCTGTAGTTGGTAAAAGCGATGGCGATAGTGCAAATCAGTGGGAACAGCACAAACAGCCCCATACCTGCCACGCCGGGATAAACATAGCGCCAGGCATAGGCGCGACGATTGGCAAAGACATACAGCCCCAGACTCACCAAAATTAGCGTCACGATGGCAAAAAGATATTCACCCTGAGCATACATCAACACAATCAAATAGCAGGTAAATAGGCTTAATGTGCCGATAATCAGCCATTTAAGCACATCACTTTGCCACCAGGCGGTTTTCTTTTTATGACTTTCGAACTCGGTGTGGGATAACTGCATAAAACTCCCTTCATACTCTTCGTACTTGAAGTCGCAGCGGTGTTAGCTGCTCTCGCTCACCCGAATTACTTACTTGTGTAAGCTTATCGGGATTAATAAGCCTCTTTGAGGCTCACCCTACGGGCCAGCATAAAATGCTGTTCAAATTAGTTTCAGCTAACTTGTCGTTCATTGGCTGCCTTGCTGCAACGTCAATTACTTTGAGTATGGTTATCGTGTTGCAGCAAGTGGTGTTGGGCACGACGAATCGTGCCCTTTTGCAGGTGAAACTGTTATTTGGTAATACGCGTTGCTGCGTCGTTCAATGCCGCTTCAACTGTCTGACGCCCGCTGATGGCGTTCAGTACCGCACTGCGGGTGGCATACCAGAAAGCCGCCATTTGTGGAATATTTGGCATGATTTCACCCTTGGTGGCGTTATCCATGGTGGCAGCAATGCGTGGATCTTTTGCCAGTTGTTCCTGGAATGATTTCAGTGCTACTGCGCCCAGAGGTTTGTCTTTATTCACTTCAGCCAGACCCTGATCAGTTAACAGGTAGTTCTCCAGGAATTCAGTTGCCAGTTCTTTATTCGGGCTGGCGGCGTTAATACCGGCAGTCAACACGCCGACGAACGGTTTGGATGGCTGGCCGTGGAAGGTTGGCAGCAAGGTCACACCGTAATTGATTTTGCTCTTATCAATGTTGGACCATGCCCATGGGCCATTGATGGTCATTGCTGTTTCGCCTTTGTTGAAGGCCGCTTCTGCAATGGAGTAATCTGTATCGGCATTGATGTGCTTGTTCTTCACCAAATCGACAATAAATTGTAGACCCGCTTTCGCGCCAGCATTGTTCACGCCAACGTTTTTCACATCATATACACCGTTTTCGAGTTTGAAGGCATAGCCACCGTCAGCGGCGATAACCGGCCAGGTGAAGTAGGGTTCTTGCAGGTTCCACATGATGGCGCTCTTGCCATTGGCACGCAGGGTTTTATCCAGCGCTGGGATTTCTTCCCACGTTTTTGGTGCTTCTTTCACTAAGTCTTTATTGTAAATCAGCGACAGTGCTTCAACCGCGACCGGGTAACCAATCAGTTTGCCATTAAAGCGAACGGCGTCCCAAGTGAACGGGAACAGTTTGTCTTGGAAGGCTTTAGAAGGGTGCAATTCAGCCAGTAAACCGGATTGTGCGTAACCGCCAAACCGGTCATGAGCCCAGAAGATAATATCCGGGCCATCGCCAGTGGCAGCCACTTGCGGGTATTTTTCTTCCAATTTATCTGGATGCTCGATAGTGACTTTGATGCCGGTATCTTTCTCGAACTTCTTACCGACTTCCGCCAACCCGTTATAACCTTTATCGCCATTGATCCAGATAACCAGTTTACCTTCTTCAATCTTGGCAAAAGCAGAGGAAGAGAGCACCAGCGTGGCTAATGCTGAAAGAGCCAAAACACGTGCGGTCTTACCAATGCCGGATTTTGTGAAGCTGCGAGTCATAATCCAATCCTTTTATCCAATTTTGTGGGTATCGACTTTCTTGTGAATCATTAGCTGCGAATTCTGTAGCCCATTTTCAGGCTGGTGTAGCCGTGAATCACTAAGTGAGGAGGGTGTGGCAGCGCTGCAAAAATGTTGGGCTGCAAATTATTTATTACACTGACCAAAACACTACGCCGACATATTGAGTCACAACCGGATACACCATCATCCTCCCCCCCTCTACGCCCCCCAGCAGGTTATTGTGACCCAGTTAACACTGCTGCCTATTCTGTGGTGTCAGACACAATAATGCAGGTCGAAATTTGCAAGCCAGATCACGTATTTGTCTTTCCAGTGGAACTTCTGCCCACGCGGGTCGTTCCCTCATCCTCCCATCTCCTCCCCCATGAAAAACTTTGTTACGGATGATTACCAAATAGTGCCACTCGCGCACTATCGGCAGCATTGAAACACCGTCGCCAACAAAATGTGGTTGTTCGGTTAATTATCACCCAGACAGATCAGCACCTTGAAGCGTTAAGCAATGTGCAGCCCTATACTCAGGCCGCGACGTCGTCCGAGGCAACCTGCTCTAAGCATGGCGGTACGACGCGCAGTGCGAGAGTCATCAGGGGCTGGGAGTAATCGATGGGTTATGCCGGGGTTTGCTTCCGCCATTTTTCTTCATTCAGGTTCATATGAAAAGTTGTTTGCGTAAGCAAAGGAGTAACAGATGGCTAATGTAACGCTGAGCGGCGTTTATAAGGCCTTTGGTGAGGCGGTGATCTCCAGAGATATCAATCTGGAAATCGATGACGGTGAGTTTGTGGTGTTTGTTGGCCCATCAGGGTGTGGAAAGTCAACGCTGCTGCGGATGATTGCCGGTCTTGAGGACATAACCTCGGGTGAGTTGCTGATTGGTGGCAAGCGGATGAACGAAGTGCCGCCGTCTGAACGCGGTATTGGCATGGTGTTTCAGTCATATGCACTTTATCCCCATCTGTCTGTAGCAGAGAACATGTCGTTCGGCCTGAAATTGGCGGGTGCGAAGAAAGCCGAAATTAACCAACGGGTGAATCAGGTAGCCGAAGTGCTGCAACTGGCTCACCTGCTGGACCGGCGGCCAAAAGCGCTATCCGGTGGTCAACGCCAGCGTGTGGCAATTGGCCGGACACTGGTCGCTGAGCCGGATGTATTCCTGCTCGATGAACCCCTGTCCAACCTGGATGCGGCACTGCGGGTGCAGATGCGCATTGAGATCTCGCGCCTCCACAAGCGCCTGCAACGCACCATGATTTACGTCACCCATGACCAAGTGGAAGCGATGACGCTGGCAGACAAGATTGTGGTGCTGGATGCCGGCAATGTTGCGCAGGTCGGCAAGCCGCTGGAGCTGTATCACTACCCAGCTAATCGCTTTGTTGCGGGCTTTATCGGCTCGCCAAAAATGAATTTTTTACCGGTTAAAGTGACCGCCGTTGAACCTCGTCAGGTACAGATTGAACTGCCAAATCCAAATGGCCAGTTAGTGTGGCTGCCGGTGGAAGGTACTCAGGTTCAGGTCGGTGCAAATATGTCTTTGGGTATTCGCCCGGAACATCTGCTGCCAAGCAGTGCCTCTGAAGTCACGCTGGAAGGTGAGATTCAGGTGGTAGAACAACTGGGTAATGAAACTCAAATTCACATCCAAATCCCGGCAATACGTCAGAACCTGGTCTACCGCCAGAACGACGTGGTGCTGGTAGAAGAAGGTGCAACATTCGCTATTGGCCTGCCGCCGCAACGCTGTCATCTGTTCCGTGAGGACGGCACTGCGTGTAAGCGGTTGTACCAGGAACTGGGCGTCTAGCCACAGCAGAATGTAAAGCACGCATGCCGACAGGCAAATATAACAGGAGATTACTGATGACTACTCTGCGCAAGTTACCGATAGCACTGGCTGTTGCCGCTGGTGTTCTTTCTACTCAAGCTATGGCTGTTGATTTCCACGGGTATGCACGTTCCGGTATCGGTTGGACAGGAAGCGGTGGCGAACAGCAATGTTTCAAAGCCACTGGCGCCCAAAGTAAATACCGTCTGGGTAACGAGTGTGAAACGTATGCGGAAATTAAATTAGGCCAGGAATTGTGGAAAGAAGGCGACAAGAGCTTCTACTTCGATACCAACGTGGCGTATTCCGTTTCACAACAGAATGACTGGGAGTCAACATCTCCTGCATTCCGTGAGGCTAACGTGCAGGGTAAAAACCTGATCGAATGGTTACCGGGTTCCACCATGTGGGCCGGTAAACGCTTCTATCAACGTCATGACGTCCATATGATTGACTTCTACTACTGGGATATTTCAGGTCCAGGTGCAGGTGTAGAAGCTATTGATCTGGGCTTCGGTAAGTTATCTCTGGCAGCAACCCGTAACTCAGAAGCGGGTGGTTCAAGTGCCTGGATCGATAATGCCCGTAAAGATGCTGACCACACTGCTAATGATGTGTTCGATGTGCGTTTAGCCGGTTTAGAAACTAACCCAGGCGGCACCTTGGAGTTTGGTGTGGATTATGGCCGCGCCAATACTCAGGACGACTACGCGTTAGCTCCTGATGCCTCTAAAGATGGTGTCATGCTGACGGTTGAACATACCCAAAGCATGATGGGTGGTTTTAACAAGTTCGTGGTGCAATACGCAACAGATTCAATGACATCATCACAATCAGGTCACTCTGAAGGTGCAAACGTTAATAACAACGGTAACAGATTACGTGTTATCGACCACGGTGCCATCAACCTGGCTGAGAAGTGGGACATGATGTACGTCGCGTTGTATCAGGACACTGACTGGGACAACCAAAACGGCACCACGTGGTACAGCGTGGGGGTGCGTCCGATGTACAAATGGACCCCAATCATGAGTACCTTGCTGGAAGCAGGCTACGACAATGTTAAGTCACAACGTACCGGTGACCGTAACGGCCAGTACAAACTGACCCTGGCACAACAGTGGCAGGCAGGCGATAGCATCTGGTCACGCCCGGCAATTCGTGTCTTCGCAACTTATGCCAACTGGGATGAGAAGTGGGGCTATAACGATGTCAGCGGTAGCGCGGACAACGGTCTGGCACAAAATGGGACTATCGGTACTGATAGCCGCGGTAAGAGCAACGAAGTCACCTTTGGTGCGCAATTCGAAGCTTGGTGGTAACAGCATGATGCAGCCGCCCTTTGGGGCGGCTGTTTGATTGTTTAAACAAGAAAAGTGAGATGCCCTAAATAATTCGAGTTGCAGCCAACGCCCATGCAGCTTGAAGTATGATGGGGATTTGGTTAACTCTGCCGACCTTGCCTGTGCACAGTTAGCGCTGACGCTCAATGTATGAGGGTAATAACAATGAAAAAGAATCTACTGTCACTTTGTCTGGCATTGGCTTTAGGGGTTACAGCACCTCTGGCGGTGCAAGCAGAGTCAACTATTTCTCCGGCGAATGTTTCTATCGCGCCGACGATCAGTACCGCCACCTTACAGCAGTTACCATGGCAGCCATTAGTGCCACCGACTACGCAGGACATCAAACTGACTGCGGCGAGTCCACAAATCTCTCAAGGGAATGTTGAAGGGGCTGTTGCCGCTTTTGCTTTACCCGCCGATCGTGGATCGATGGAGATTACACTTAGCAGTTTAGTGACTGATAATCAGCTTTTTTCCCCTAGCGTTTTAGTGCTGGACGAGCAAATGCGCCCAGCGGCTTACTATCCGTCCAGCTATTTCACTTATGAAAAAGCGGGCATTATGACCAGTGATCGTCTGCAAGGGGTGATGAAACTGACCCCGGCACTGGGCCAGAAACAAATTTATTTGCTGGTTTACACCACCCGTGACGATTTGGCAAAAACCACCAAGCTGCTGGACCCAGCCAAAGCTTATGCCATGGGTGTCGGTAATGCGGTACCGGATATTCCAGATCCAATCGCTAAACACACCCCGACAGGCAACCTGAAAATCAAGGCCACTGCTGAGCAGGGGATGGGCAACGTTATGATTGGCTTAATACAGTCAGCACCGGCTTCGGCTCCAGTCGTGGTAGGCAGCGCGGTTCAACCTACACCAGCTGCAGTACCCGCACCGATAAAACCTGCGGAGCTAATGCTGAGTGAGACTGAAAACTACTTCAACCAGGCGATTAAAGATGCGGTGAAAGCCGGTGATGTCGATAAGGCGCTGAAATTGTTGAACGAGGCGGAACATTTGGGCTCAACTTCAGCCCGAAAAACCTTTATTGGTAGTGTAAAAGGCAAGGGTTAAATCCCGGCACTGCCGAATATGGCTAGATGGTTGGTGCGCTTTGGCGCACCTTTTTTCGTTGGGTCTTATATACAGCTACTGCCGTTCGCAACGCCTCGTTTTGCTATTGGTTATCTTCGCGACACCCTGTTGTGGTTAATTCTGCTTTAAATCTCAAACTCACTTATTTAGTTTTTTGCCAGAAAGAAAAAGATTAAGTGAGAATGTAAAAGACATGCGATTGAGCTTGCGCCGATATCATCAATTGAATGATTGTCTATCCCTTCGATTTGCAGACGATAAAAGCGGAAATTAGCAGTTTAAACCCGGTGAAAGCATTTTATTTTTTCCGGAGAGGGGGCATGTTATTACCATTGTGCAAACTGCCAACAAAGAAGGATTATACGTTTTTGATACAAATTTAATAAATGTAGAACAGCTTAATTCAATGGTGCCGAAGATAAGACAATTATATGAAAATTTGACTCCTGAGCTGATCACCCAGGGAGACAATACCTACCTTTCTGGACAAGAGGCGGCAGATTTACTTGAGATGTACTTCAGGCCGTCCAGTCGACATGATAACTCTGGTGCGGCAATTATCCGTTATAAGGGATGGGTTCCCCTAACTCATCAATAATAGAAAACAATTCGATAAAATTACGTCCTTTGTTGGTCATAATAAAAAGTAACCTGATGTCGCGGGATCCTCAATCTGCGCTACAATGTCCCCTTCTTTACGAATTAGCGGGGAGAGTCTTTTCTCCCCGGCAGGGAGCAAGCTAGATGTCTACCGGCGATGCATCAATTATAAAACCTATCCAATGGTGTGCCATTGACCAGCCCAATTTTCCTGCTGATATCGCTGATTGGTTGATGGAATTGGGGTCGATGACCCGGCGTTTTGAGCAATATTGCCAACGAGTCCATGTCGAACCCCAGCGAGAATGCTTTATTACGCGTAATGAGTTAGGGGAAGATGCAGAACACTTACCTGTAAGCGAACGCTATTGGCTACGGGAAATCATTTTGTGTGGTGATAATGAACCCTGGCTGCTTGGTCGCACGGTTATCCCCGAGCAGACACTGTCTGGCCCAGATAGGGCGCTGGTGGATTTGGGCACCCTCCCACTCGGGCGCTATTTATTTGGTGGGGACAATTTAAGCCGTGATTATATTCAAGTGGGGCGGCAGAATGAACTTTGGGCGCGCCGCTCATTGCTGCGTCTGTCAGGCAAACCCCTGTTACTGACGGAAGTTTTTTTACCGGCCTCGCCACTGTATGCGGTTTAAGCCGTAGTAAGATTTTGGAGATGGATAAATTGAAGGGAAGTACTGTTCAGACCAAATGGCAGGCTTATTGCCGTTTAATGCGGATTGATAAGCCTATTGGCTCGTTATTGCTATTGTGGCCGACGCTGTGGGCATTATGGCTGGCGGGACAGGGTATCCCAGAAACCAAAATACTGATTGTGTTTGTGTTGGGTGTATTTTTTATGCGTGCGGCTGGTTGTGTCGTCAATGATTATGCTGACCGAAATATTGATGGCTTTGTAAAACGCACGGCATCCCGCCCGTTACCCAGTGGTATTATCAGTGAACGAGAGAGCAAAATCCTGTTTGTGGTATTGGTACTGCTCTCGTTTGGTCTGGTGTTAACCCTTAATAGCATGACCATTTGGTTATCATTGGCAGCATTGGCGTTAGCCTGGATTTATCCGTTTATGAAGCGGGTCACTCATCTACCCCAAGTGGTATTAGGCGCAGCTTTTGGTTGGTCAATTCCGATGGGATTCGCTGCGGTGAGTGAGAGCTTACCCTTGGTTTGTTGGCTGTTATTGCTGGCGAACATCTGCTGGACCGTCGCTTATGACACGCAATACGCAATGGTTGATCGCGACGATGACCTGAAAATTGGGGTTAAGTCCACGGCGATTTTATTTGGTCAACATGACAAGCTGATTATAGGTTTGCTGCAACTGGCTACACTGGTGTTGATGGTTGCTATCGGCTGGCTGATGGGGTTGGGCGGCGCATTCTATTGGTCAATCCTGCTGGCGGGTGCCTTGTTTATCCACCAACAAAAGATGATTGTGCAGCGTGACCGCGACGCCTGCTTCCGTGCGTTTTTGAATAATAATTACGTAGGGCTGGTGTTGTTTTTAGGGATTCTGATTAGTTATTGGCAGTAAATACGTTTCTGGAAAACAGTCAAAAAAATGGCCAGATGATGAATCCGGCCATTTTTGTTTAGCGTCTTGAGGAATCAATCTTCCGATTTATCCTCTGCCTCGGATTCTGGCCGTTGATTGCTGGTTTCGGCTGGCATACTGACACTCTCGATAGTCAGTTTCACTTCCGGCGTCATCAACGCACTCAGCATATTGTAAACTTCCAACGTATGTTCCTGAACCGCGTCACCACTGTCACTGATATAACCCTCTTCGCGCAAGGTACCGACCAGTGTTGAAAATACCGCTTTATCGAAGAATTCTGGTGCGTTAATCCCGTGCAGAACAGACAATCGCTGCGCCATGATACGGCTCTCTTTCTCCAGCGCCCCACGGTTAATGCTCGGATTGGCACTGAGCAGCGACAGGGTAATCGCGTATCGTTGCAGGGTTTCCCGCACACCGGCGGCCAGTAATTGCAGTGGGCGAATTCGGGCCGGATTCAGCACTAGTTCGGTCCCTTTGTCACAAATCAACTGCTGGCGGGCCAGTTCATCTATCAGCGTGTCCAGCGTCTGTGGTAACTGCTCTTTGCTGTAATGCAGGAACAGTTCAGCTTTCAACATCGGATAAATCATACTGATTTGGCGCAACAATTCGTCACGGGTAATGCGGCGGTGGTACATCACCATGCTGGCTATCAGTGACGGTAGCATCAGTAAGTGCTGGATATTATTGCGATAATAGGTCATCAGCACGGCTTGTTCCCGTGGCAGGATGATAATGTCACCAATGTTGTCTTTCTCCACCTCAAACTTATTCATATTCAAGGCGTGATTAAGTAACTCTTCCGGTGTTTTATCCGGCACAGTGACATCTTTCGCATACGGCACATTACGCATCAGTTGCAGATAGCAATCAAGTTGCTCAAGCAACTGCTCACGGGTGAGTGAACGCTGACGTGAGGCTAACAATGCGGTAGAACACAAGTTCATGGCATTCGCTGCTGCCGCATTATTTATTCTCACCATGATTTTACCGGCCAAATCATTTACCGCCGGTGTTAGCCAGCTTGGGCGCTGAGCTTCAATCGGATCAATGGCATCACGCCATTGCGGTACATTGGTGTTCAGATAGGTGGTCAACGGGATCGGTTCACCAAAGTTGACATAGCCCTGACCGAGGTTACGCAACTTGCGCAAGCCCCGCAGCATCTGCAACAGGTTCTCTTTCTCTTTGGTCGCACCACGCAGCTCTTTGGCATAGGTACCCACTTCCATCACATGTTCGTAACCGATATAAATCGGCACCAAAGTGATTGGACGTGAGCCACCACGCAACATCGCCTGAATGGTCATCGACAGTGTGCCGGTTTTTGGCTCCAGCAGGCGGCCGGTACGTGAGCGCCCTCCTTCAACAAAGTATTCAACTGAATAACCACGGGTGAACAGTTCACCTAAATACTCGCGGAAAACCGTTGAATAGAGTTTGTTGCCTTTAAAGGTGCGACGAATAAAGAACGCGCCCAAACGGCGGAAGATAGGCCCGGCAGGCCAGAAGTTAAGGTTAATCCCGGCGGCAATATGCGGCGGCACCAGTCCTTGATGATAAAGCACGTAGGAGAGCAGCAGATAATCCATATGGCTGCGATGACAAGGCACATAGACGATTTCATGGCCATCTTGCGCCAACTGCCGCACCCGTTCTGCATTATGGACGTTAATACCTTGATACAAACGGTTCCACGTCCAGCTCAATACTCTGTCAGAGAGACGCACGGCTTCATATGAGAAGTCGGCTGCGATCTCTTCCATCAGCGTAATGGCATTTTGCTGTGCTTTCTCATGGGAGATTTTCTTGGTCCGCGCTTCATCGGCGACGGCCTTTTCAATCGCCTTTGAGGTCAGCAACTTTTTGAACAGATCCTGCCGGGCAGGCAGACTAGGGCCAACCGCTGCCAGGCGTTGACGGGAGAAGTGCATCCGCGCTACGCGAGCCAGTTTGTGGGCGATAGTTTTATCGGTACCGTGCTCGCTGGCCATCCTACGCAGTGAAACTGTGGTAGAGAAACGCACAAAACTATCGCGACCCAGCCACAATACCGCGAAGAATTTTTGCACTCCGTTAAGCACGCGCAGATGGGGTGTTCCGTGGCCTTCACGCCCCGGCGAACGACCAAACATCACGGAAACCGGTAACATCTGGATATCTAACTCGGGATTATTGCGGTGCAAATCCAGATAGTCGTGGAACAGCTTTACCGATTCCTGTTTAGGCGCGTAGTAGCGAAAGACCCGCGGGCCATTATCGATAAACACATGGCTGGGCAGTTGCACGCCATCGATTTCCAATGGAATCAATGGGTCGGGCAGGTCTTGTGCTTGACACTGCGCTCGCAAAGTCAGCAAATCAGCCTTAGAATTGTAAGGCAAAACGTACAGAATAGGACGAGAGGGGTCTAGCCCTAACTCAGTCACAGGGTCTGCCGGAATAACCTTGCTTTTTACCAACATTTTAAGTGGTAAATTCAATAACTTATAATATATTTTACGCCAACCTGACATAACTACATGAAGCCTCTTGTTAGCAATTCGTCGCAAGGATACCAGAAACTGGTTTTGAGATCTGTGGTGATAAGACAACAGAAAGCGGCAAAAATCATCATTAACTTAAGATAAAGGCAATAAAACATGGCGAATCAATCAACAGGGCTGGCCCGAGTCTATAAAGCGGCCGGTTATTCTGTGAAAGGCTTAACGGCTGCCTGGAAAAACGAAGCGGCATTTCGTCAGGAAGCTGTTGCTGCCATAATCGCTATCATACTGGCCTTCTGGCTGGATGTAGATGCTATCGCACGCCTTTTATTAATTGGTAGCGTGGTTTTAGTGATCATTATCGAAGTCATTAACAGTGCGATTGAGGCGGTAGTGGACAGGATTGGCAGTGAGTTCCATGAGCTATCGGGCCGCGCCAAAGATATGGGGTCCGCGGCAGTATTCCTCGCTATCTTGTTAGCGTTATTTGTTTGGATAACCGTACTTTGGCAGCATGCTGGTTAACGTTATGCCGAACAATGCCGCAGAAATAAGCTGTGATTAATCCCTGTTTTTATTCACTCTTTGGTTCCCAACACCCGCATACCTGTATATACTCACAGCAAGACTGTATAAACAAACAGGGGGCGGAATGAAAGCACTTACTACCAGACAGCAAGAGGTTTATGACCTGGTTCGCGATCACCTAGCGCAAACCGGCATGCCACCGACCCGTGCCGAAATTGCGCAGCGTCTGGGGTTTCGCTCTCCTAACGCCGCTGAAGAGCATTTAAAAGCACTGGCCCGTAAAGGCGTCATTGAGATTGTTTCTGGCGCTTCCCGTGGCATTCGTTTGCTGATGGAAGAAGAAGACGGCCTGCCACTGATTGGTCGGGTTGCCGCAGGTGAACCTTTGCTGGCACAGCAGCATATCGAAGGGCACTACAAAGTAGACCCATCAATGTTTAAACCGAGTGCAGATTTTCTGTTGCGGGTTAATGGGATGTCGATGAGAGATATCGGTATTCTGGATGGCGACCTATTAGCGGTGCATAAAACGCAAGATGTGCGTAACGGGCAAGTGGTCGTGGCACGAATTGATGATGAAGTGACGGTAAAACGCTTGAAAAAACAAGGTAATATCGTACAGCTTCTGCCAGAAAATAGTGAGTTCCAACCGATTATTGTTGATCTGCGCGAACAAAGCTTTACCATTGAAGGATTGGCCGTCGGTGTTATCCGTAATGGCGACTGGATCTAACATTAGCGTTTTATATTGAACTGATAAGCCGTTCCTGCTCAGGAGCGGCTTTTTATTATTAATGACCCCATTAAACGATTCAGATACCCAAAATAATTGACGTTGCAGGTAGGCAGCCGCAAAGAAGCTCGCTAATTCCGATCAATGCTAACGACAAGTAGATGATTCGGATGACAAATCTGCGGGGAGAAAATTTGAATGCTGCTTGCAGCGGCCTCTCAGAGGTGATGTCTGGGAAGGAGCCAAGTAACAAGTACAGCTAGCCTGCTACAGCTCCAAGTATGGAAAAGTTATTTAGATTGAGACGATTCCGACAATAAGTTATTACCTACTGTTTTAACTGAATAATATCAGTGCTTATTTTTACTTTATAGCTATAATCTCAGTGATTAATATTATCCTGGCTTTAATTGCTAGTATCCTCTGCTATAGTTATTCGTACGGTAAGCGAAACAACGAAGTTTAATTTTAAATTATGACTGTGAGTGACTAATTTAAATGTGGTTGTTTTTCTCAATAGAGAATGTTTATCGTATTGAATTAAATAAACTGACTAATCCCAAGGTAACGGAGATATTATGAATAAAGATCAAGCCGACGGTAACTGGAAGCAGTTTAAAGGTAAAGTGAAAGAAAAATGGGGCAAGCTGACTGACGATGACTTAACGGTAATCGAAGGTAAGCGTGACCAGCTAGTGGGTAAAATCCAGGAGAAATACGGCTATCAGAAAGAGCAAGCCGAGAAAGAAGTCAAAGCCTGGGAAGACCACAGCAAATATCGCTGGTAACAGCATTAAATGGAATTAAATTGATATTGATATAAATTAATCGGGTTTCTCGTTTCATAGAATATGTATTGTTAATCAACCCCGTCTTGTTAT
>NZ_JAZGQA010000073.1:0-20618 GCF_048593855.1 Yersinia sp. 2542 StPb PI | reverse complement strand
ATTCATAATATTATTTTTTTTGGGTGCGGCAGAATATTGCCTTTTTTCCAGAGCTTGATTGTACTTGTCTATACGAGTATATGTTAATAAATACTCAAGCTAAGTAATGTCGTTGATACCTGAAAAACTGGTTGAAGGAAATTGCCGTGACTGCCCAAAATAGATTCCGTGATACTGAGATTCGTGCCCCGCGTGGTACGCAACTTACGGCCAAAAGTTGGCTGACCGAAGCCCCGTTACGTATGCTAATGAACAATCTTGATCCAGACGTGGCTGAGAATCCAAAAGAGTTAGTGGTTTACGGCGGTATCGGCCGAGCAGCCCGCAATTGGGAATGCTATGACAAGATTGTTGAAAGCCTGACCCATCTGAATGACGACGAGACGCTACTGATTCAGTCGGGTAAGCCCGTCGGTGTCTTCAAAACCCACAGTAACGCCCCTAGAGTATTGATTGCCAACTCGAATCTGGTGCCTCATTGGGCCAACTGGGAGCATTTTAACGAACTGGATGCCAAGGGGTTGGCGATGTACGGCCAGATGACCGCAGGCAGTTGGATTTATATCGGTAGCCAAGGCATTGTGCAGGGTACCTATGAAACCTTCGTCGAAGCCGGTCGGCAGCACTTTGGTGGCAGCCTGAAAGGGCGCTGGGTATTAACGGCAGGTCTGGGTGGCATGGGCGGGGCACAGCCACTGGCGGCAACCTTGGCAGGTGCATGTTCTCTGAATATTGAGTGCCAGCAGAGCCGCATCGATTTCCGTCTTAAAACCCGTTATGTCGATCAACAAGCCACCGATCTGGATGATGCGTTAGCGCGAATCGAAAAATATACTGCGGCGGGTGAAGCTGTTTCTATTGCACTGTGTGGCAATGCGGCTGAAATTTTACCTGAGCTGGTTCGTCGTGGGGTTCGCCCAGATATGGTGACCGACCAAACCAGCGCACATGACCCGCTAAACGGTTATCTACCAAAAGGTTGGAGCTGGGAAGAGTATCGTCAGCGCGCCCAAAGCGAACCGGCATTGGTGGTTAATGCCGCTAAAACTTCCATGGCGGAACATGTTGAAGCGATGCTGGCCTTCCACAATATGGGTATCCCAACCTTTGATTACGGCAATAATATTCGCCAGATGGCACAAGATATGGGGGTCACTCATGCTTTTGATTTCCCTGGTTTTGTCCCTGCGTATATTCGCCCGCTATTCTGTCGTGGTATTGGCCCGTTCCGCTGGGCTGCGCTCTCTGGTAACGCCGACGATATTTATAAAACCGATGCTAAGGTTAAGGAACTTATCCCTGATGATGAGCATTTGCATCACTGGTTGGATATGGCCCGCGAACGTATCAGTTTCCAAGGGCTACCGGCCCGTATTTGCTGGGTAGGCTTGGGGCAGCGCGCTAAATTAGGTTTGGCTTTTAACGAGATGGTTCGTAGTGGTGAACTGTCGGCCCCGATTGTCATTGGCCGCGACCATCTGGACTCCGGTTCAGTTGCCAGCCCTAACCGAGAAACCGAAGCGATGCAGGACGGCTCTGATGCCGTATCTGACTGGCCGCTACTCAATGCATTGCTCAATACGGCCAGTGGCGCAACGTGGGTTTCTCTGCACCACGGTGGTGGTGTCGGGATGGGCTTCTCCCAGCACTCTGGCATGGTGGTGGTCTGTGATGGCACTGATGATGCTGCTGAGCGTATCGCTCGGGTATTACATAACGATCCGGCTACTGGTGTTATGCGCCATGCTGATGCAGGTTATGACATTGCCATTAACTGTGCACAAGAGCAGGGGTTGAACCTGCCGATGGTTGCTGCAACTCAAGGTAAAAAATCATGAAAACAGTCAATAAAACAGTCAATAAAACAATGGTACTGCACCCTGGGTTGATGACGTTGGCGGATTTGCGACATATATACCAACATCCAGTCAATATATCGTTGGATGAAAGTGCTGATGCGCCTATCCAGCAGAGTGTGAAGTGCGTACAGGCAATATTGGCAGAAAAGCGTACTGCCTATGGCATTAATACTGGTTTTGGCCTGTTAGCATCGACTCGCATCGCTACCGAAGATCTGGAGAACCTGCAACGTTCGATAGTCCTTTCCCACGCGGCCGGCGTCGGAGAGCCAAATGATGACGCCATTGTGCGGCTGATTATGGTGCTGAAAATCAATAGCCTGGCGCGTGGATTTTCAGGTATCCGTCGGGAAGTCATTGATGCGTTGATTACGTTAGTTAACGCAGAGGTCTATCCGCATATTCCGCTAAAAGGATCCGTGGGTGCTTCCGGTGATTTAGCACCGCTGGCGCACATGAGCTTGCTGCTGTTGGGAGAAGGTAAAGCGCGCTATCAGGGCGAATGGCTTGATGCTCGCACGGCTCTGACGAAAGCGGGCCTGGAACCGCTCACCTTAGCGGCCAAAGAAGGATTGGCATTACTCAATGGCACTCAGGTTTCAACAGCTTATGCACTACGTGGTTTGTTTGAAGCCGAAGATCTCTATGCTGCGGCGTCTGTCTTTGGCAGCCTCACCGTGGAAGCGGCTTTAGGCTCCCGTAGCCCGTTTGACGCACGTATTCATGCGGTGCGAGGCCAGCGTGGTCAGATTGACGCGGCCAATACTTATCGCCACCTGTTGGGCGATCGCAGTGAAGTCTCTGAATCTCATAAGAATTGTGACAAAGTACAGGATCCTTACTCTCTGCGTTGTCAGCCGCAGGTGATGGGTGCCTGCCTGACTCAAATGCGTCAGGCAGCAGAGGTGCTGGCTATCGAGTCGAATGCAGTATCAGATAATCCGCTGGTGTTTGCCGAACAAGGCGATGTGCTGTCAGGCGGTAATTTCCATGCTGAGCCGGTGGCTATGGCAGCGGATAATCTGGCATTGGCACTGGCTGAAATAGGTTCATTAGCCGAGCGTCGTATTTCACTATTAATGGATAAACATATGTCGCAGTTACCACCATTCCTGGTGGAAAATGGCGGCGTAAACTCTGGTTTTATGATTGCACAGGTGACTGCTGCTGCATTAACCAGCGAAAATAAAGGGCTGGCATACCCTTCCAGTGTTGACAGTATTCCTACATCCGCCAATCAGGAAGACCATGTTTCTATGGCACCACGTGCGGGTAAACGCTTGTGGGAAATGGCTGAAAACGTGCGCGATATTCTGGCTGTTGAGTGGTTAGCGGCATGTCAGGGGTTGGATTTGCGCAAAGGTTTGAAAACCTCGGATGCATTGGAGCCTGCCCGCCAGCTATTGCGCCAACATGTAGCCTACTACGAGAAAGATCGTTTCTTTGCCCCCGATATTGAAGCGGCAAGCCAACTCATTGCGCAGCGTCATATGAATGAACTGATGCCTGCGCACCTACTACCCAGCCTTTAATAACGATTTGTCCACTAATAACCGTTTATCAACTAATAACAATTAATCTACTAATAACAACGGTCACCAGTTATTACATCAACCTATGGGTGGTCCCGATTACCGGGATCACCCTCTCTGAACCCCTGCCTGAAAAGGCACAAATTTTGCGAGAATGTACCATGAAGAATGATTCATCCACGCTCAAACGAGGCCTCAGTGCCCGGCATATCCGGTTTATGGCGTTAGGTTCCGCCATTGGGACCGGTCTGTTTTATGGTTCTGCCGAGGCGATTCGTCTGGCGGGACCAGCAGTTTTACTTGCTTACCTCATCGGCGGCGCGGCCGTGTTTATGGTGATGCGCGCACTGGGTGAGATGGCAGTGCATGACCCGGTAGCAGGCTCTTTCGGTCACTATGCCGGCCGTTATCTTGGGCCGCTGGCCGGTTTTCTCACTGGCTGGACCTATACCTTCGAGATGATTATTGTGGCGTTGGCTGATGTCACCGCATTCGGTATCTATATGGGGTTATGGTTCCCTGATGCGCCACAGTGGGTTTGGGTGCTGAGTATTATTTTCTTTATTGGTGCGCTGAATCTCTGCTCAGTCAAAGTGTTTGGTGAAATGGAATTTTGGCTATCGTTGCTAAAAGTGACGGCGATTATTGCCATGATTGCTGCCGGCTTGGGCATCATGATGTTTGGCTTTGGTGCAGGTCATGAGAGCACCGGTGTCAGTAATCTCTGGTCTCATCAAGGATTTATGCCGAATGGCTTGACGGGGGTGATTGCATCATTTGCCGTGGTGATGTTTGCTTTTGGGGGGATCGAAATTATCGGTGTCACGGCCAGTGAGGCGAAGAACCCAGAAAAAGTGCTACCACGTGCCATTAATACCGTACCGATACGCATTCTGCTGTTCTATGTTTTGACCTTGTTTGTGCTGATGGCTATTTATCCATGGAATAGCATTGGGCAAAATGGCAGTCCTTTTGTTGAGATTTTCAGTAGCTTAGGTATCAGTTCTGCCGCTAATATTTTGAATCTGGTGGTTATTACCGCGGCTATTTCCGCCATTAACAGTGATATTTACGGTGCGGGTCGCATGATGTACGGCATGGCGCAAGAAGGGCTGGCACCGAAGTGTTTTAGCCGTCTGACCCGTAATGGTGTGCCATGGATGACTATTTTGGTGATGGCAATCGCACTGTTATGTGGTGTGGTGCTGAACTATCTGATCCCGAAAAATGTATTCCTGATTATTGCCTCGATTGCCACCTTTGCGACGGTCTGGGTATGGCTGATGATCCTTATCTCGCAAGTGGCGATGCGCCGCTCTATGAGCAAAGAGAATATTGCCCGGCTGACATTCCCGGTACCGTTCTGGCCAGTGGCACCGATTCTGACCATCATCTTTATGGCATTTATTATCGCGGTTTTAGGTTACTTCCCTGATACCCGTATCGCCATGTATGTTGGGGTGGCGTGGGTAGTATTAATGACTCTCGCCTGGTGGGTCTGGTTACGCAAAGCTTCACCACGGTCCCTTCAAGAACCGATAGAGAGTTTGCAAAAACAGATAGAAAGTCGCGAGGTTTAGCCACGACTGGCCGCTGATGATCGATTCAGCGGCCATACTGTTGCTTTTTAGCTCTGTGAGGGGCGAGCCGGCACATTGATCACCAATTTTTGGTGTAATTCTAACGCCATGGTTTCAAGGCGGGTGGTTAATTGATTGGTCAGGGTGGTGAGTTCTGTATTCTGCCGCAGTAACTCCAGCATTTGCTCCGCATTTTGCGCTGCCATTCTTTGCCGCTCTTCATTCGCAATGGCTAGTGCCTCGCGATGTTGTGCATCGGCTTGTGCATTAGCCTTATCACGTTCTGCCTGGCGGGTTTGTGCCAATAAAATAAGGGGTGCTGCGTAGGCCGCCTGTAAGCTAAAAGCCAGATTTAGCAAAATAAACGGGTAAATATCAAATTTGACAATACCCATCACATTCAGACCAATCCAGATCACCACAATGAGTGTTTGTGCGCCAAGGAAGACTGGCGTGCCGAAAAAACGGGCAAAAGCTTCTGCTTTCTGGGCAAACCAACTGTTGCCGAAAGGGGTTGATAAGTGTTCATGAGCACGATGGTAGCGGAGATAATCGACTTTACGTGGCTGTAGTGGCGGCTGCTCAGTCACGGGTTCAGTTTTTTTCATAGGATGTTACCCCGGTAGATGAAGGATTCTGTTGAGGTCAGCTCACGACAAAATTAAATCAGGTTACTTAATGCTTCAGACTATTTAATTATAGAGTGGGGTCCGATGAGCAATGGATAATTACCCCGTCTAAAGATGTTGAGTTGATGGAATAATCACATATTCATTTTATTGTTATCGCACTATATACCAAGATAATGTTTTGCGTTTAAAGTAGCGGCGTGGCCAGATGGTGATAAACTGACCTCAATTGTGAAAAATTATATACATACGGAGTAGCGGCCCATGCCTGCCATAGCCATTAAGCGGTGGATTAAACGGATTGTACTGGTCTTGGTGGTAATGTCAGTTACCATACTGGCGATACGAATTTACGATACACAACGTGGCCCAAAGCTCGAGCTTTGGCATACGTTTGTTCCTCATGATATGCGCGCGGCTGAGATTGATAAAGCCAGTTGGGCGGATTACATCAAAGCTGAAAATAACCTTTTCGATGAAGTGCGGATTAATGTTACCGAGAAACTGGAACCAAGGAATGAAATTCCATTAAATCGTTATTACTCTGGTAGCTCGATTTACCCTCCACATTTCAAAAATGACTGGAATCGTTCATATATTCTTGAGCCAGAAGGTAAACCTAAAGGTGCGGTGGTCTTACTGCATGGTTTAACTGACACCCCTTATAGCCTGCGTCATATTGCTGAAAATTATCGTCAGCGTGGATATGTTGCCATTGGTATTCGTTTGCCCGCTCACGGAACAGTGCCTGCGGCTCTGACCGATGTTGAATGGCAGGACTGGCTGGCGGCAACGCGCTTAGCTGTTCGTGAAGCCAAAGCACTGAGTGGCCCTGATTTACCGCTACACGTGGTCGGCTTCTCCAATGGCGGCGCGTTGGCAATGAAATATACGTTGGATTCAATGGATGACCCGACACTGGCGAAACCGGTGCGGGTTATCTTGATATCCCCGATGATCGGTGTCACCAGTTTTGCGCGTTTTGCCGGTATTGCCGGTTGGCCCGCTATCTTCCCGGCCTTTGCTAAAGCAGCCTGGTTGGGGATTGTGCCGGAGTTTAATCCTTTCAAATATAACTCGTTCCCAGTGAATGCTGCCCGTCAGTCTTATTTACTGACGTCTGTGCTGCAACAGCAAATTGCGCGTGATGCCAGAAACAATAAGATGGAGGAGTTACCCCCGATTCTGACCTTCCAGTCGTTAATGGATTCAACGGTCAGTACTCGTGCGGTCGTTACTGCTCTTTATAACCACTTGCCGAAGAATGGTAGCGAAGTGGTGCTGTTCGATTTGAACCGTGCCGCCAGTTTCGGCCCGCTATTGAGAACTTCTTCTTATACTGCTCTGGCGCGTTTGTTGCCTCCACCGCCACGTAATTATAGCGTAACGGTGATTACCAACGTTTCACCGCAAAGTAATGAAACAGTGGCGCTGACTACCTTGGCGGGTGAGACTAACGAGGTTTCAGTACCTACCGGCTTGATTTACCCACCGGACATTTTCTCGTTATCCCACGTGGCATTGCCATTCCCAATGAGTGATTCGCTGTATGGCCGCTATCCAGAACCGCGTGACCAATACGGTATCAGCTTGGGGACTTTTGCCGCTCGTGGTGAGCGGGCGGTACTGGTTGTCGGGTTAGACTCCCTGATGCGTATCTCATCAAATCCATTCTATTCGTACATGTTGCAGCGGATAGATGACAAGATAGACGCACCAGCGAAATAAGATGGTGTTAAAGCCTCCGAATCGGGGGCTTTTCCATAATGAGTGCCATACTTTCAAGTCGTAGCTGTTGTTCATATTTACTGACCCAGAAAGGAAAGCAAAATGTCTATTGAAAAAGTCGTATACCGTGCCAAAGCTAAAGCCACTGGCGGGCGTGATGGTCGGGCAACATCCTCAGATGGTGTATTGGATGTGAAATTGGGCGTCCCAAAAGAGATGGGTGGGGCGGGAGGTGCTGTGACTAATCCAGAACAGCTCTTTGCTGCGGGCTATTCAGCTTGTTTCCTTGGTGCGCTGAAATTTGTGGCATCAAAAGAAAAGGTGAAAGTGCCGGATGATGCCAGCATTGAAGGTACCGTGGGCATTGGTGCCATTCCAACCGGTTTTGGTATTGAAGTGCAACTGGATATCAGCTTGCCGGGTATCGAGCGTAGCGTAGCAGAAGATTTGGTGAAAAAGGCGCATGTTGTCTGCCCATATTCCAATGCCACGCGTGGCAATATTGATGTGACATTGAATATCAAATAAGCCAATTTCTCATCTCAGCAGCCCATAAGAATTATCTTGTGGGCTATATGCTGCACCCCCGAATTTTCTGCTCTAACTTCAAATAAATAAGCCAATATATCCTCTAGAGACTATGCGCTAGTTCGTGGATTGACGAACTAAGAATTGTTAAGATAATTCTTGTAACTAAAATCAATAGCATGCTTATTGATCTCGCACTGAACCTGAGGGGGGGTTCACTGTCTGACTGATTCAAGCCGCAAATAGTGTCTCTGGAGACCTGGCGTTATATGGACAGAGTTAAATCTTTATCACAGCAAAGCATTTCTTTGTTGTTGGCTGTTTATATTGGTATTTTCCTGAATATATCTGTCTTTTATCGTCGTTTTGACTCCTTTAGCCAAGGTATCCAAGGCATAAAAGTCGTGTCTGCTATCATCGAAGTGATGGCCATTATTCTGTTTACCTTTTTTGTTATGAGGGTGATCTCCCTCGGTGGCCGGTGGTTTTATCGTGTTATTGCCACCCTGCTGGTCCTAATTTCTGTCGCTGCCAGCTATTACATGACTTTTTTCAATGTTGTCATTGGCTACGGCATCGTTATTTCGGTGCTGACCACCGATACAGATTTATCGAAAGAAGTCATCGGGTTACATTTTGTCATTTGGATGGTGCTGGTCAGCACACTACCGCTACTACTTATCTGGAAAAACACTCTGCGGCTAACCCTGCTTGAGCAATTTTTGACGCCAGGGCAGCGTATTAAGCCTGTTTTGTTGATGGCAGTTGCTGTGGCGCTGGTTTGGTTGCCGTTACGCTATCTGGATAATGTACAAGATGCTAATGAGCAGCTGAAAACGGTGGATTTACCGAGTTATGGCGGTGTGGTTGCTCACTCATATTTACCCTCTAACTGGTTGGCTGCATTGGGTTTATATGCTTATACCCAATATAACGAGCGTTATGATGCGGTAACATTGTATAACCCGACCGAACACCATACTTATATCGCGCCGGCCGGTATTGATGACACCTATGTTGTGTTTATCATTGGCGAAACAACGCGTTGGGATCATATGGGGTTGTTGGGATACCCACGTGATACCACTCCTCGCCTGAGTAAAGAGAAGAATTTAGTCGCTTTCCGTGGCACATCTTGTGATACCTCAACCAAACTTTCACTGCGCTGCATGTTTGTGCGCGAAGGCGGCACTGAGAATAATCCACAGCGCACATTGAAAGAGCAAAATGTGTTTACGGTGATGAAATCATTGGGTTTTACCTCTGAACTGTTTGCCATGCAGAGCGAAATTTGGTTCTACAACAATGCGAATACTGATAATTACTCGTTCCGTGAATTGATTGCTTCAGAGAAGCGCAACGATGATAAGCCGGTAGATGACATGCTGCTGGTTGATGAATTGAAGGAGTCTCTGGGGCGTTATCCTGTAGGCAAGCATTTGGTGGTATTGCACACCAAAGGCTCACATTACCTCTATTCCCAACGCTATCCCCGCAGTTATGCCCGCTATCAGCCTGAATGTATGGGGGTCGATGATTTTTGCAGTAAGCAGCAATTGGTGAACGCTTTTGATAACAGTGTGCTGTATACCGATTCGTTTATCGCAAATGTGATTGACCAAATGCGGGATAAAAAAGCATTAGTGTTTTATGCATCGGATCATGGTGAGTCTATTGACGAGAACTCCCACTTCCACGGAACACCACGTGAAATGGCGCCCCCGGAGCAATTCCGTGTGCCATTGATGGTTTGGGCCTCGGACAAATTCCTGGCGCAACCGGATCATCTCGCGGCTTTTGAGCAACTACAGGCTGAGCAGCGGGTGGGTAAGACCCATCGTCAGGTTGAATTGTTTGATTCTATTTTGGGTTGTTTAGGTTATACCTCGCCAGATGGCGGCATTAATGCCCAGAATAACTGGTGCCAGGCACCGGGGCGGCCTGCAAAATAAACATTTAGCACAAGTATAATCCGATATGAAATGATTTTTGATTCCAATCCCATTGTCACTTTTAGGTTACGGTATACTCCAGTTCCAATCCCTACTGGCTGGAGTCTTCCATGACTTACCGTGTTGCCTTTATTGATGATCATGACATTGTGCGCTCAGGTTTTGCCCAGCTACTTTCTCTGGAAGACGATATTCAAGTGGTGGGGGAGTTTAGTTCAGCAAAACAGGCACGCCTCGGATTACCTAGCCTACAGGCGAATATCTGTATTTGTGATATCTCGATGCCTGATGAGAGTGGTTTAGATTTACTGAAAGACCTCCCTTCAGGGATGGGGGTCATTATGCTCTCGATGCACGACAGCCCGGCGCTAGTGGAAATGGCGTTGGAGCGCGGTGCGCGGGGGTTTCTATCCAAGCGTTGTAAGCCAGAAGATCTGGTTTCGGCTGTCCGTACCGTTGGCAGTGGCGGCGTCTATCTGATGCCTGAAATCGCCCAACAATTGACTCGTATTGCTGTTGACCCCTTAACCCGACGTGAGCGGGAAGTTGCCTTGTTATTAGCGCAAGGAATGGAAGTGCGCGAGATAGCCGAGTCACTTGGCCTGTCACCGAAAACCGTGCATGTCCATCGCGCTAACTTATTTTCCAAGCTCGGTGTCAGTAATAACGTTGAGTTAGCTAAGCAGGTATTGAATCTATGATGCAGCGTTTTATTATGCTGCTGGCATTGTTATTTATTTATATCACTGCAGCTTTCTGTTTATGGTCCGTTGGCACTCAATTAGTTGATCGGCCGTTACAGGCACTACTGCTGTTCCCGTTTGGCCTGCGGATGGGCATTTTATTGCAAAGCCCACGTCAATATTGGCCGGGCATTCTGTTGGGTGATGCACTGCTATGGTGGCTGCTGACCGATCAGTTTGGCTATCCTTATAGCTTGCTGTGGGCTGCGATTCCCTTACTGCTGGCGACCACGTTATTGGCGGTTATCGCTTCTCCTTGGCTGTTGCGCAATCAGAGCAGCGGCAGTGAATGGAAGTGGCCCTTGATGCAAGGTGTGGTGATTTTTGGTGCTGCATTGATACAAGCATTAGGATGGCAGATTAACAGTGGTCAGGGTGCTATGGCGCTGCTATTGGGGTTGGTGGGTGGATTTACCATCGCGCCGATTTGTCTGTTGTTGTGGCACTATCTGGCGCGTCAAATCTGGTCTCCGCTGGAACCGGGGCTGATTCATAAACCCATTAATCTACGTTTGCGCCATATCCTGTGGTATCTGCTGCTATTCGCCTTGAGCATTTGGCTACAACATCATGTCACCGAGTCAGATTTGTATTTGTTTGCACCGTTCTGTTTGGCAATCCCGATTGTATTTATGTCTTATCGCTATGGTTGGCAAGGGGCGGTGGTGGCCACATTGCTCAATGGCATGGTGTTATTGATCAATACCCCCGCAGAATTAGATTCACACCGTGATTTGTTGTTGTCGTTATTGGCGCAGAGTTTGACCGGCTTATTATTAGGCGCGGGGATCCAGCGTCAGCGCGAGTTAAATTACCAATTACAGCTACGGCTGAATGAAAATCGTGAGTTGGCTAAAGCATTGGTGGTGGCCGAAGAACATGCCCGGCGTGATGTTGCACGTGAACTGCATGATGAGGTTGGGCAGACAGTGACGGTTATCCGAACCCAAGCCAGTATTATCAAACGGTTAACTACCCAACCACAGGTATTGACCAGTGCCGAAATGGTCGAGACGCTGGCGTTGCGGGTTTACGATGGTGTCCATGATGTTTTGGCGAAACTGTGGCCTGCGGCATTGAATAATCTGCCCTTATCGGCGGCTATTGCTGCACTAATGCGTGAACTTATTCCGCAGGATCAATCAGTGACCGGCGTGCTTAACTGGCAACTCAGTGACGCTGATATAGATGAAACACTGAAAATCACCCTATACCGTATCTGTCAGGAGGGAGTAACCAATGCCTATCGCCATGGTGCTGCCAGCCGGATTGAAATTAATGCACAACAGAATGATAAACAGATAACACTGACGATTCACGACAATGGAAAAGGTGTTGATTTGGCGACATTAACCCCAGGTTATGGGCTAAGAGGTATGCAGTCACGGGTGAGTGCTTTAGGGGGGGATTTTACGCTGAGTGTCGATAACGGCACCTGTTTAAATGTGACCTTGCCCACAGTTTCTCTGTCAGCTAATGAAAACTAAGAAATATTCTCGGTTTTTGCAGGGTTTTTTCTCATTGGTTTTGTACGCACGAGGAACATGATGACTCTACTTGAAAAAATTTCTGAGGTTCACATGTGGTCTTTCCTCAAAAGCCGCGATAACGTGCCGCCCGTCACGGATCAAGCGCAAATTGATTCGTCTTATAAATATTGGCGTATTCAACTAATGTGGACGATGTATATCGGCTACGCTGCGTTCTATTTCACCCGTAAAAGCTTTAACTTCATCATGCCTGCAATGCTGAGTGATTTAGGGCTGACCATGTCGGATGTCGGGATTTTAGGCACACTCTTTTATATCACTTATGGTTGCTCTAAATTTATCTCCGGCATGATAAGTGACCGCTCAAATCCGCGCTACTTTATGGGCATTGGGTTGGTTATGACCGGGGTTATCAATATCCTGTTCGGCATGAGCTCGTCACTGCTCGTGTTTGGTTCTTTGTGGATCCTTAATGCCTTCTTCCAAGGTTGGGGTTGGCCGCCTTGCTCCAAAATCCTGACCAGTTGGTATTCGCGCTCAGAACGCGGGGGTTGGTGGGCGATGTGGAATACTTCGCATAACTTTGGTGGTGCGCTGATTCCCCTGTTGGTCGGCTTTATTTCTCTGCACTTTAGCTGGCGTTACGGCATGATTATCCCTGGTATTATCGGTGTGGTGATCGGTTTACTGATGTGTTGGCGCTTGCGTGATAAGCCGAGCACGATGGGGTTGCCGAGTGTGGGTAAGTGGCGCAATGATGCGATGGAATTGGTCCAGGAATCTGAAGGCCAGGGGCTATCAAATAAAGAGATTGTGAAGCGCTATGTATTAACCAACAAATATATCTGGTTGCTGGCGGTATCTTACGTGCTGGTTTATATCGTTCGTACTGCTATCAATGACTGGGGTAACCTTTATTTGACACAAGAGAAAGGTTATTCATTGATGACGGCCAACTCGGCGATTTCACTGTTCGAGGTGGGGGGCTTTATTGGCTCGTTGGTGGCAGGTTGGGGTTCTGATAAGTGGTTCCGTGGCAACCGTGGGCCAATGAACTTGATATTTGCTATTGGAATTTTCCTCTCGGTGGCGTCGTTGTGGATTATGCCGGGTGTCAGTTACATCTTGCAGGCGAGTTGCTTCTTTGCCATTGGCTTCTTCATTTTTGGCCCGCAGATGTTAATTGGTATGGCTGCCGCTGAATGCTCACATAAGGATGCTGCGGGAGCTGCTACCGGTTTTGTTGGGTTGTTTGCCTACTTGGGTGCGGCCTTATCTGGCTACCCCATTGCCCGCGTGATGGAGGTTTGGCACTGGAATGGTTTCTTTGTGGTTATTTCCATTGCGGCCTGTTTATCTGCATTCTTCTTGCTGCCATTCCTACGGGCGCAATCGCCAGAATTAAAGCAAGCGGAAGCCTGATTTACGTGCAAATGCGTCAGTTTTAGCCGTTGGTGATGTTTTTAACAACAGTCACTCAGCGTTTGTTAAAAAGTGATTGACGGCCAAAAATCGTAGCAGTAAGATGCGCCCCGATTCGGCGAGTAGCGCAGCTTGGTAGCGCAACTGGTTTGGGACCAGTGGGTCGGAGGTTCGAATCCTCTCTCGCCGACCAAATTTAAGAACCCTGACTTTTAAGTCAGGGTTTTTTTTGGTGTTTTTTCTGCCAAATGTGCCTATCCATCCCGCTATTTCCTTAAGCTAAATCGCCCCCACTGACATGATTTGGTCACCGATAATATCTGTTGCGCTGTCATGCACTCATAAGGGGCACCATTAGGGTGCGCTTTCGTATGAAGCCTTGCTATCTCTTGGACGGTGAGGGGGAGGGCAAGCTGACTTTGCTTTTTTAACGGCACGCAAGATGTGTGAAATTCTGGCTGGATGTGACAACGATCACGTCACTTATCGGCTGTCACGACAGCATTTCCTCCTGTTTTCTGTCGAGATTACAAAAAAAACCTACCCGATATGCATCATTTAGCAACAAAGTTTTTTCGTTTGTCACTGGATGTTGCGACTGCTTTATTCTAATTAGCCAGTCAATATCGCTGGCATATTACCGCTAGCATAATTTTTCATGCTAATAATGTTAACGAGAAGTTTTTTTTATGTTTGCATGCTGTTTCTCATTGTCTTGATAAAACCTTTCAGACCGTATTGACGTTGCCACCAACTGTTGCCAAATTGGTACCCTCAGGGGGAGTCATAGAGAGCAGTTTGGGTGATTCAATGCATTCAAAATTGCTGTCGTGATAGCTTTTATCCGACATCTCAATCCCGCATCCCTGTGGCTAATGAGCCAAAACGGTACAGTCCACGGACGAAAAAATTATAGGGTCTGGCCGTACACACAACACACATCACCATAATGGAGCACAAGCGATGACGATTTCCTTGGGAAAAACAGGGATACTGAAATTCGGTATTGGGCTGATTGCACTGACCGTGGCGGCCAGTGTACAAGCAAAAACATTAGTCTATTGTTCTGAAGGTTCACCTGAGGGTTTCAACCCGCAGCTCTTTACCTCTGGCACAACGTATGACGCCAGCTCGGTACCCATCTACAACCGTCTGGTTGAATTCAAACTCGGTACTACCGAAATTGAACCTGGTCTGGCTGAAAAGTGGGAAATTAGCCCAGATGGCAAAAGCTATACTTTCCATCTGCGTAAAGGCGTGAAGTGGCAAGATAATAAAGACTTCAAACCGACCCGTGATTTCAATGCTGACGATGTGATCTACTCTTTCATGCGTCAGAAAGATGATAAACATCCGTACCATAAAGTGTCTGGCGGCAGCTATGAATACTTCCAGGGCATGGGTATGGGTGATTTGATCACCAATGTGGTTAAAGTTGACGACAACACCGTGCGTTTTGAATTGGCGCGTCCTGAGTCGCCATTCCTTGCCGATCTGGCGATGGACTTTGCCTCTATCCTGTCTGCTGAATATGCCGACAAGATGCTGAAAGCGGGCACCCCGGAAAAAGTCGATTTGAACCCAATCGGTACCGGCCCGTTCCAGTTGCAACAATACCAAAAAGACTCCCGTATCCTGTACAAAGCCTTTGAGGGTTTCTGGGGTACCAAGCCGAAAATTGATCGTTTGGTGTTCTCTATTACACCAGATGCGTCAGTCCGTTACGCTAAATTGCAGAAAAATGAATGTCAGGTTATGCCATACCCTAACCCGGCTGACATTGCTCGCATGAAAGAAGACAAAACCATCAACCTGATGGAGCAACCTGGCTTGAACGTCGGTTACCTCTCCTTCAACGTTGAGAAAAAACCATTGGATAACGTGAAGGTTCGTCAGGCGTTGACCATGGCTGTTAACAAAGAAGCGATTATTGATGCGGTTTATCAGGGTGCTGGTCAAGCAGCCAAGAACCTGATCCCACCGACTATGTGGGGCTACAACGATGACGTGAAAGATTACGCTTACGATCCGGCTAAAGCGAAAGAGCTGTTGAAAGAAGCGGGCCTACCAGATGGATTCGCTATCGATCTGTGGGCAATGCCAGTTCAGCGCCCGTACAACCCGAATGCCCGTCGTATGGCTGAAATGATCCAGTCTGACTGGGCGAAAATTGGTGTGAAAGCCAAGATAGTAACTTACGAGTGGGGCGAATACCTCAAGCGTGCTAAAGACGGCGAGCATGAAACAGTGATGATGGGTTGGACCGGGGACAATGGGGACCCAGACAACTTCTTCGCCACCCTGTTTAGCTGTGATGCGGCCAAGCAAGGTTCCAACTACTCCAAATGGTGTTATAAGCCGTTTGAAGACGTGATTCAGCCTGCTCGTGCTGAGTCTGATCATGACAAACGTGTCGCACTTTACAAACAAGCTCAGGTTGTTATGCATGATCAAGCTCCGGCGCTGATTGTTGCTCACTCAACTGTGTATGAGCCAGTGCGTAAAGAAGTGAAGGGTTATGTTGTAGATCCGTTGGGTAAACACCATTTCGAGAACGTGTCCCTGGATTAATTTTAACCTTAGATAAACCGGTGAATGTGTGGAATACGCATATTCGCCGGTTTCTTGTTGATACCCAAAATAATTCGAATTGCAGGAAGGCGGCAAGCGAATGAGTCCCGATGAGCTTACTGAAGTAAGTGATTCGGGTGACAAATCGATCGGGAACCGATTTGAACGCTGTTTGCAGCGGCCTCGCAGAGGCGAGGCCCATGGACGGGCCGAGTAACGAGTGTAGCCAACGCACATGCAGTTTGAAGTATGAAGGGTATAGGTTAAGACAGATACAGATGTGAGCCATATAACCTCTCCCAATAAGTGTTATTGTCGCAGAAATTTTGGGCATGGACAGCGCGCAAGCACCGGAGCGGACACCATGACCTTGTAAATCATGGCTACGTGACGGTGGTGAGCACTGACCTAGGTCAAAATGGCAAGTAAAATAGCTTATTGGGGAGGTTTAATAAGCTGGGTTGCCCACGAGCAGCCCGGCATTCTACACAGAGAGTTCGGGATATGTTGCAGTTCATACTCCGACGTTTGGGGTTAGTTATCCCAACGTTTATCGGCATTACTTTGCTGACCTTTGCTTTTGTCCATATGATCCCGGGTGACCCGGTGACCATCATGGCTGGGGAACGCGGTATCTCCACCGAGCGTCATGCTCAAATCATGGCGGAAATGGGGCTAGACAAGCCTCTCTATCAACAATACTTCCATTATGTGAATGGCGTATTACATGGCGACCTCGGCATCTCGCTGAAAAGCCGTATTGCTGTCTGGGAAGAGTTCGTCCCACGCTTTAAAGCGACACTGGAACTGGGGATCTGCGCGATGCTGTTTGCTATCGCGGTGGGTATTCCGGTGGGGGTGTTGGCGGCAGTTAAACGCGGTTCAATATTCGATCACACCGCTGTTGGGATCTCCCTTACCGGCTATTCGATGCCTATCTTCTGGTGGGGCATCATGCTGATTATGTTGGTCTCGGTCCAATGGAACCTGACCCCGGTTTCCGGGCGCGTCAGTGATACGGTGTTCCTTGATGACAGCCTGCCTTTGACTGGTTTTATGCTGATTGACACCTTTGTTTGGGGTGAGCCGGGTGATTTCAAAGACGCGGTGATGCATATGATTTTGCCTGCCATCGTTTTAGGGACTATCCCTCTTGCCGTCATCGTACGTATGACGCGCTCCTCGATGCTGGAAGTCTTGGGTGAAGATTATATCCGTACTGCGCGGGCGAAAGGCCTGAGCCGGATGCGGGTGATTGTGGTCCATGCACTGCGTAATGCTTTGCTGCCGGTGGTTACCGTGATTGGCTTGCAGGTTGGTACCATGCTGGCTGGCGCTATTCTGACGGAAACCATCTTCTCCTGGCCGGGGTTAGGGCGCTGGCTGATGGATGCCTTGCAACGCCGTGATTACCCAGTGGTTCAGGGTGGTGTGTTGCTGGTCGCAATCATGATTATTTTAGTTAACTTGCTGGTAGATGTGCTCTATGGCGTAGTTAACCCGCGTATTCGTCACAAGAAATAAGGGGCGCAGAATGTCTCAACTTACTGAGTCTACAGTAAAAAGTGCGCCGAAGCCGATGACTCCATTGCAGGAGTTTTGGCACTATTTCAAGCGCAATAAAGGGGCTGTTATCGGCCTGTTCTACATTATTATTATGCTATTGATTGCCGCTGGTGCTACCTGGCTTGCCCCGCACGGGCCGGCAGAGCAATTTCGTGATGCGTTACTGAAACCGCCGGTTTGGGAAGAGGGTGGCAGTTGGAAATTCCTGCTGGGTACCGATGATGTGGGCCGTGATGTGTTATCTCGCCTGATGTACGGTGCTCGCCTCTCGCTGCTGGTGGGTTGTCTGGTGGTGGTGCTATCACTGGTGATGGGCGTGATTTTCGGTTTATTGGCCGGTTATTTTGGCGGTATCGTTGATGCCATCATCATGCGTGTTGTCGATATCATGCTGGCACTGCCAAGCCTGTTGCTGGCATTAGTGCTGGTGGCGGTATTTGGCCCCTCCATCGTTAACGCCTCGCTCGCATTGACCTTTGTTGCCTTGCCGCATTATGTCCGTTTAACCCGTGCCGCGGTGCTGGTTGAGGTGAACCGCGACTACGTAACGGCCTCAAGAGTGGCTGGGGCGGGTGCGATGCGCCAGATGTTTATCAATATCCTGCCCAACTGCCTTGCGCCGTTAATCGTGCAGGCTTCTCTCGGCTTCTCTAACGCCATTCTGGATATGGCGGCTCTCGGCTTTCTCGGCATGGGTGCGCAACCGCCAACACCGGAATGGGGCACCATGCTCTCTGACGTGTTGCAGTTCGCCCAAAGCGCCTGGTGGGTCGTGACCTTCCCCGGTGTGGCGATCCTGCTGACGGTTCTGGCGTTTAACCTGATGGGGGACGGCCTGCGTGATGCTCTCGACCCCAAACTCAAGCAGTAACAGAGGTAGAGAGAGATGGCACTTTTAAATGTAGATAAATTGTCGGTGCACTTCGGTGACGAAGGTGCGCCGTTCAAGGCCGTAGACCGTATTAGCTACAGCATTGAGCAAGGGCAGGTGGTAGGGATTGTGGGTGAATCCGGTTCCGGTAAATCGGTCAGTTCACTGGCGATTATGGGACTGATTGATTACCCCGGCAAAGTGATGGCTGACAAGCTGGAGTTTAATGGCCGTGACCTGACCAAGATTTCCGAGAAAGAGCGGCGTCAGTTAGTGGGTTCGGAAGTGGCCATGATCTTCCAGGACCCGATGACCAGTTTGAACCCGTGCTACACCGTCGGTTTTCAGATTATGGAAGCGCTGAAGGTGCATCAGGGTGGCAACCGTAAAACCCGCCGTCAGCGGGCGGTGGATTTGCTGACGCTGGTGGGCATTCCTGATCCCGCGTCACGTCTGGATGTGTATCCGCATCAGCTTTCCGGCGGGATGAGCCAGCGCGTGATGATTGCGATGGCGATTGCTTGTCGGCCGAAATTGTTGATTGCTGATGAGCCAACGACTGCGCTGGACGTGACCATTCAGGCCCAGATTATTGAATTGCTGCTGGAGCTACAGCAGCGTGAAAATATGGCGCTGCTGTTGATAACCCATGATCTGGCACTGGTGGCTGAGGCGGCTCATCATATTATTGTGATGTATGCCGGTCAGGTAGTGGAAACCGGTAAAGCCTCGGAAATCTTCCGCGCGCCACGGCACCCGTACACTCAGGCATTGTTACGAGCCTTACCGGAGTTTGCTCAGGATAAAGCGCGTCTGGCGTCGTTACCGGGTGTGGTACCGGGTAAATATGACCGTCCTGACGGGTGCTTGCTGAACCCACGTTGCCCGTATGCCAATGATCGTTGCCGCCGTGAAGAGCCAGAACTGCTGGGGCCAGCGGGGCGTCAGGTTAAATGTCATACACCGCTCGATGATGCGGGGAGGCCGACCTTATGAGCCAACCAACTGATATGAAAAAAGAATTACAGGTATCCAAGCCGCTATTACAGGCTATCGACCTGAAAAAATACTATCCGGTCAAAAAAGGGTTCTTTGCACCAGAGCGTCTGGTTAAAGCACTGGATGGGGTTTCTTTCACCTTGGAGCGCGGTAAAACATTGGCCGTGGTTGGCGAGTCCGGTTGTGGTAAATCCACACTGGGCCGCTTGCTGACTATGATAGAGATCCCAACTGGCGGTGAGCTTTACTACCAGGGTCAGGATTTGCTTAAGCCGGATGAAAGTGCGGAAAAGCTGCGGCGTCAGAAGATCCAGATTGTGTTCCAGAACCCTTATGGCTCGCTGAACCCACGTAAGAAAGTGGGGCAGATTCTGGAAGAGCCACTGCAAATCAATACTAATCTCAACAGCAAAGAGCGGCGTGAAAAAACATTGGCAATGATGGCAAAGGTCGGCCTAAAAACCGAGCATTATGACCGTTATCCCCATATGTTTTCCGGCGGTCAGCGCCAGCGTATCGCCATTGCCCGTGGGCTGATGTTGAATCCCGATGTAGTGATTGCCGATGAGCCGGTTTCTGCACTGGATGTTTCGGTGCGGGCTCAGGTATTGAACCTGATGATGGATTTGCAGCAGGAACTGGGTCTGTCGTATGTCTTTATTTCCCATGATTTATCAGTGGTTGAGCACATTGCTGATGAAGTGATGGTGATGTATCTGGGGCGCTGTGTTGAGAAAGGCAGTAAAGAAGCCATTTTTAATAACCCACGCCACCCTTATACACAGGCATTGCTCTCTGCTACCCCCCGGCTGAATCCTGATATGCGCCGTGAGCGAATTAAATTGACGGGTGAGCTACCTAGCCCCATGAGCCCGCCACCGGGGTGCGCATTTAATGCCCGTTGTCGTCGGGCGTTTGGGACTTGCACCCAGCTACAGCCGCAACTGAAGCAATATGGTGATCAAATGGTCGCCTGCTTTGCGGTTGATCAGGATGAAGCAGAAAAAGCCAGCTAACACGGGTTAAGGCCCCAGCGCTGTTGGTTGGGGTCCAATCGACGAGTGCGATATCAATTACAACAACGCCGATAATTCGGCGTTTTTTTATAACTGAAAATAGCCTTCCATTGACTATTTATAACTTCATTT
>NZ_JAZGQA010000072.1:0-20898 GCF_048593855.1 Yersinia sp. 2542 StPb PI | reverse complement strand
CTGTCTTGGTATGTATTAGATAAAAGATGATATTGATATAGAGCCATTAAGAAAAGAGATGTGGCCTGGTTTGTTATCATTGATGACAAAAAAAACCCCGCAATGCGGGGTTTTTTACGAAAGGAGTAAACTTAAGCCTGTGGCTGAGTTACAACTTCTTTGTAGCCTTTAACTTCGATCTCTACGCGACGATCTGGTGCCAGGCAATTGATCAGAGCAGCACGTGGTTTCACGTTGTCACAGGTGTTACCAGTAACTGGGTTTGCTTGACCTTCACCGCGAGCGGTGATTTTGTCAGCAGGGATACCTTTAGAAACCAGGTAATCACGCACGCTGTCAGCACGACGCTGAGACAGAACTAAGTTCGGTGCTGGTTGACCGATACGGTCAGCGAAGCCCAGAACAACTACAGAACCGTCTTTAGGATCGATAGAGCTCAGTTGTGCATACAGTTGGTCCAGAGCTTGCTGGCCTTCTGGTTTCAGAGTTGCTTTGTTGAAAGCGAACAGCACGTCAGATTTCAGTGTGAAACGCTTAGTGTCAACAACTGGAGCTGGAGCTGGTGCTGGAGCAACTACTGGCGCTACTGCATCTTCCTGACCGAAACGGTAAGAAACACCCAGGCTCAGCATACCATTGTCTGGACGAGCACCAACGGTAGCTTTATCACCGATGTTGCTAACCCATTGGTATTCCATACGGGTTGCCCAGTTTTTGGTCCATGCGTATTCTGCACCCAGCGCTACCAGTGGAGAAACACCGGTGTCATGGTTGCTAGCACGGCTATCAGTAGGAGCATCGTAAGCGCTAGAATCTACGCGCCAAACCAGACCACCCAGACGGGTGTACAGGTCCAAGTCCTGAGCAATTGGGTAGCTCAGTTTAGCAGCCAGCTGTACGCCTTGTGCTTTGAATGCGCCGTTATTTACGTCGCCTTTGTAAGGCATACGGCCAAGCCAGTCGTATCCCATTTCAAAGCCCAGGTATTGGTTTGCTTGGTAACCCAAGAACGCACCAGCACCCAGTTGGTCTTTATGGGTAGGACCGTCGTTGCCAACGTTGCCATAGATACCGCCAGTGCCAGTATCTTGATACTGGGACCAACCCAGTTTACCACCGGTGTACCAGGTGTTATCTTTCGGTGCGGCTTGCGCTACTGTAGCGAAACCAGCCAGTGCCACTGCTAATGCGATAGCTGTCTTTTTCATTTTACGCCTCGTTATCATCCAAATAGGCAATGAGCTTTAAAAAGCTAAGCCCTTGGTTAAAATTCTTCGCCAAGGTTTTAACGCTCCCGTTAATCACGCTGCCAGTATAATTTGGCGTTTTAGAGCAACCTTGGCGATGTAAAGTCTACAACGTGGCGAGAAAGTTACAAGTGTGATGTGATAAACCGCCTGAAAAAAAAGCGAAATAGTGCATTATCTTTAACGATTTAGCGGTAAAAACCCGCGTTTTCTAGACGTTATTTTCTGCTACAAGCCGCATTCCGACTCGCTTTATGCCGGTTTTACAGGAGTAAGCGCTAAATATTGTAATAATTCATGGGATAAATCCTAAATTTACTTAATGATACAAAGAAGAATGAATTTTTAACGTTGCGCACTGTCCTTGGTTCAGTTTTATGTCATTCAACGGACGCATAACAAACCCATAAGCATTCCCTAACTTTGCTGCCAAACGTAATCTGATTCGATCATTTTCTGACAACTCCGGTAGCCAACCAAGAACGACACTGTAATTTCCCGTCAATAATGCCTTCTCCATTGCATCAACAGTCGACAATGGATTGATTTGCCGTAACTGAACGACTTTATCTATTGGTAAGCCTGAATGCTGTAACCATAAACGACTTAATTTCTGTTGTGGGGCCAGCCATAAAAGCCACCGAGACTGCTTACCAAGTTGTTGCAATAAAGGAAGCAATAACTGAGTTACCGCAGGCTGGTTTTCACTGTACACAAGTTCACTGATAAGGCCACTATCTGTTGGAGCATCAACTCTTTCCGGTGTTTCACGGCTAATAAGAGAATGATAATTAGCATTATAAGGTTTTAGTGATTGAGTACGCATTATGAACCTCGCCTGTAGTGTGCTGTATGCATATACAGTAGTCACTGTTTGTTCGAAGATCAACTAAATTTTTACAAGACGCTTCGCATAATTGTGATGTAAATCCGTGCAAATTCATTTTGTGTTTGGCTAGGTAATCCATATTGCGTATTTTTTAATTGGTTGTTCCTCTTACACTTATTGCAACTGAATAGGGACGTTGGATCGGATTTTTACTAAAGGAGTAGTTATGGAAAACGCATCAGAAAACAAAATCATGCAAGCACAGGATCGTTTCGATTTTTTAGGCAAGATCACAGTTCGTTCGCAATTTGGTGGCTATGGCCTATTGGCGAACGGCATTATGTTTGCGGTGGTTTCGGACGGCGAACTGTATTTACGCGCCAATAATAAGATAGAAACGCTATTCCGCAGTCGGGGGATGAGTAACTTTGTCTACGCTAAACGTGGGTTACCGGTATTGCTGCGTTATTATTGGGTAGACTCTGCATTATGGAGTGATGAGTGCACACTGAGTCATTTTGCTACACGCGCTTATCAAGGGGCTAAAGCTGAGTTTTTAAGCAAAAAAGGGCCAACAGTTCGTCTGAAAGATTTGCCGAATCTCAGTGCCAGCCTTGAACGACTATTGTGGAAAGCCGGCATCAAGAATGCGGCGGAGCTGCGGCGTGAAGGGGCCAAATGCTGTTATCTGAAGTTACGTGCATTAAGGCGCTCACTCGGGGTTAATGTATTATTGGCGCTTGCTGGGGCGATAAGTGGCCACCATTATGCTGTGCTGCCTTTATTGATGCGTAGTGAACTTATTGAATGGTTTGAGATACACATCCGTTCGCCCAAAATTACGCAGTTTGAAACAGCATAGCAGGGCCATCGGGAATGGCCCCAATCTTAATTAGCCTGGCTGATGTGCCTATTCAGTTCACTGAGTTCAGGTAACAGTTCAAGCAATAAACCTATTTGTTGTAAAACCAATTGGTCTTTGCTCTCCGGCTCAGGATTACAATTCTGTAGCCGGGTAGATAAGCTGGCTAGCACCTGGGCCATTTTCGCGCAGTCAGGCTGCTCTTGCTCAAGTGTCCCCTCGACATAACAAATCGCGTCATTAAGCAGATTCAGGGTGGCGGTGTTGCTCAGTTTCTCTCGATGAGCACCCAGCGCGGATATATAGCTCAGCATCGTGTGGTTCAGACAGAGCAATCGGAATGCTGCCTCCTGGGTTTCTTTGTCATTTTTGGGTTCGGCAGACATATTTGAGATCACTGAGGCTAATTCCGCGTCGCAATTATGTGCATCACGGCGGGCTATACGGTAGGGCAGGCTATTATCTTTGCCTTGATAGTATTGCACCAGAATTGCATCCAAATAGCGGCAGTTGGCATTCAGCGTTTTATGAACCACCGCTGGGAGGTGGCGGAACTTCCAATCCGGCCAGATAAAACTCACCGCTACCCAGGCGATGGCACAGCCTAGCAGGGTATCAAATACCCGAGGTGCGGCAACCTCAAATCCTTCCCCTAATAGGTTAAAACAGAGCAAAACCAGCAGGGTAATAAACATCGTTGCATGAGCATACTGAACATTACGGAAAGCAAAAAATAGCACCCCGGTAATGACAATAAGGATGAGTTGCCCCTCAATGGAAGGCACAAAATACAGGATAGGCAAACCAATAAGAATACCCGCCAGTGTGCCAATTATGCGCAATGCAAGGCGGCGGCGCGTCGCATTATAGTTAGGTTGGCAGACAAAAAGACTGGTCAGTAGGATCCAATAGCCGTGGCGCATGCCTGTTAGTTGAATAAACGCATAACCGAGACATAACACCACTGACATACGAACTGCGTGGCGAAATAGTGCAGATTGTGGGGTGAGATGGCGGCTGATACGCAGCTTGATATCACTCCATCCGGTAATGTGGTCGTCAGACAAACGGCTCTCGGGCTGAGGGCCTTCGGCTAATACTTGTTCGGATTCAATCCCCGCCAATTGGGCATCAATAGCCCGTAAATTTCTCAGTAAGTGGGAAAGGGCTTTAACTTGTGGGATATTCTCGTTTTGCGCGAGTTCTCTGGCCAGTGCCGCATCTAAAAACGTAAAGGCTCGCTCGAAGCGAGGATCATGTTGATACTTTTGTCTCATCAGAATGGATTGCGAAAGTTGCAGGCAGGCTCTGGCTTGCATACTCAGTAAGCGCTGAAAGCGGAATAGCACGTCGCTGTAACGGAATTTCTCTCGTAGAACCTGATATTGGACATGTGACGAGCTGGCGCGTTCATGAATATCTTGCGCGACAAAATAGTAGTGAAGTGTCCGTCTGGTTCCACGCTGGCCCCGATCACCTTTCAAGCGAGTCACCAGTGAGGCTTTGGCCTGATTTAAGGTTGATACCAGTGTGCCGTTGGCCATTGCCACATCAATAAGCGGCTGGTCGACATCAGATTCGATGTCAGGATCGAAGAGATTAGCTTTTGCTTCCAAATAGTGAGCAAGCTGCTGGTAGCAACGAGCTAGATTATCCTGCAAGGGGCGGATAGGGAAAATAAGGTGTCCGCACAAGGTCAGTACGTTATACCAAACAGCTCCGAGCAGCAGCAGTAGCGGCTGTTGGTACCAGATATGGTACATCGAGGTACCCAACATGGTGTAGATAGCAATTAGCAATGCGCCAAAGGCAATTGTTGCATAGCGTTGTCCCAAAGCCCCCAACAGAATAAAACCACAGGTTGAAAAGGTCAGACCGAGGGCAAAAAACCAGGGATAAGGAAATAACAACTCTATCGATGCGGAGGCGACAAAAAAACAGATCAGCGTAATGAATAAATTGCGTAACCGCCCTGTCAGGCGGTCATCAAGATCAGTAAGTGCTGCCGCGACGACACCGAGTGTTAACGGAATTGTCAGTTTGGGCTGACCAATCCACCACGGAACCGCCGTTACTCCCGCCAACGCGATAAAAATACGGGCATGATAAAGCAGGCTACTATTGTAGACATAACGGCGTAAACCAGTGACGAAAGTGAGCACAAAAAACCTCTAAAACTGAAAATTCAGCGTTGCTGATATTGGCGTTGAGCGTTAGCCATTCTCGCTTGCTGTGCCATTTCGACTGAAACGACACGGCGGCCCACGGGCCACAAAGCAATAGCAGCAATTTTAAAATTGGCAATACCGACCGGGATCCCAATGATGGTTATGCATTGCACAATCCCTGTGGCGATATGGGATAAACACAGCCACCAACCAAATAAAATGAACCAGACAATATTCAGTAACGAGCCGCCGGCAGTTATCAGAGCATTACTTTTTTCTGGGTATAATTCATTGACATGGATCGCCTCATTGCCATAAGGAAGAAATGATAATTTGGTAATTTCCCAGCAAGAGCGCGTTAATGGTAAGGTAAAAATCAGAACGACACTGACGACTGTGGCGAATAGCCAGCCCAGTGTGGTGAAGAAACCACCTAAAACAAAATTAAGAATATTCAGTACAGTACGCATAGTGATTTATCTGCCTAGCTGAATAAAAAAACCGCAACGCGGATGAGTGATAACAAACGCTAACCATTCTATATGAATAGGGCGGGTTAGTTTCCGTTGTCAACTATCGGATACCTGTTGTTTAAACTCAATTATTTTATTTACACTCCATTGTGTTATTTCAATTCACTTAATACGAGTAATGGCGCGCAGATATGGAACTTAAAGCGACATCTTTTGGCAAGCATTTGGCTCAGCACCCTTACAATCGGGTGCGCTTGCTCAATGCTGGCATCGAAGTATGCGGTGATAAACATCAGTACCTGATTCCTTTTAACCAGTTGGTTAACATTGAATGTAAGCGCGGTATTGTCTGGGGCGAACTGGAATTTGAATTGCCAGACCAACAAGTTGTCCGTTTACATGGCACCGAATGGCAGGAAACTCAACGTTTCTATCAACATTTACTGGGCATCTGGCAGCAATGGAGTGAAGAGATGAGCTTGGTTTGTGTTGAGGTTTTACATAAACAAGTGGAATCAATCAAGCGGATTGAGCAACAGGATAAATGGTTTAAACGCAGTGAGTTAGGACAGGTTCAGCACTCTATTCGCGAGGCTTTCGCCTCATTGCCGATACCGGTGCCGCGGTTGAACGAATTTGAGACCTGTCGTGCAGATTATGAAATCTGTTTGCGCTGGTTGCAGCAAGGTAGTCGCAGTGTAGAACGCCGGAATCAGCAATGGACCAACCGAATGTTGGAAGAGCATCAAGATTTCTTCCAAAGTGTAGAAACCTCCCCCCTGAATGAATCGCAAAGCCGGGCGGTGGTTAATGGCGAAGACTCGGTATTAGTTCTGGCAGGTGCCGGCAGTGGTAAAACATCAGTGCTGGTAGCCCGTGCCGGTTGGTTGTTACGCCGTAATGAAGCATTGCCGGAGCAGATTTTACTGCTCGCATTTGGCCGTCAGGCGGCTGACGAGATGAATCATCGCATTAAGCAACGGTTAGCTGTGGATGATATTCAGGCAAAAACCTTCCATGCACTGGCATTGCAGATTATCCAGCAAGGCAGCCGTAAAACACCACTAATCAGTAAATTAGAATCAGACAGCCAGGCCAGAAGGTCGTTACTGGTTAAGAATTGGCAACAGCAGTGTAGTGAGAAAAAAGCGCAGGCAAAAGGGTGGCGTGAATGGCTAACTGATGAGCTTGAGTGGGAGGTTGATGAGGGTGAGTTTTGGCAAGATAAACGTTTAGCAGCCAGATTGGCGGGGCGGCTGGAGCGTTGGGTAGGGCTGATGCGAATGCACGGTGGTAGTCAAGCCGAAATGATTGAGCAGGCTGATGAAGAAGTGCGTGATCTCTTCCAGAAACGTATACGGTTAATGGCACCGTTATTGAAAGCGTGGAAAACGGCGTTGAAAGAAGAAGGTGCGGTTGATTTCTCCGGCTTGATTCATCAGGCAGTTAACTTACTGGAGAAAGGGCGTTTTGTTAGTCCGTGGAAGCATATTTTGGTGGATGAGTTTCAGGATATCTCACCGCAACGCGCTATGCTGCTGGCAGCACTGCGCAAACAAAATAAGCAAACCTGCTTATTTGCGGTGGGTGATGATTGGCAGGCGATTTATCGGTTTAGTGGCGCGCAGCTCTCGCTCACTACAGCTTTTAGCCAGTACTTCGGTGAAGGGGCTGAATGTGCATTGGATACCACTTACCGCTTTAATGATAGGATCGGTGAAATTGCGAACCGGTTTATTCAGCAAAACCCACATCAATTGAAAAAGCCACTTAACAGTTTGAGTAAAGGTAACAAAAAGTCAGTCATCATTTTGCCGGACCAACAGCTTGACACCTTACTGGATAAATTAAGCGGTTTTGTTAAGGATGATGAGCGTATTTTGATTTTGGCCCGCTATCACCATTTACGGCCTGAGATTTTGCAAAAAGCGGCAACTCGCTGGCCAAAACTGACGATTGATTTTATGACTATTCATGCCAGCAAAGGGCAGCAAGCCGACTATGTGATTATTGCAGGGCTACATGAAGGTAATGATGGTTTTCCGGCAGTAGCGCGGGAATCAATTGTGGAAGATGTGCTGTTACCGGCACCGGAAGATTTCCCAGATGCAGAGGAGCGGCGTTTATTATATGTCGCAATGACTCGTGCGAAGCACCAAGTCTGGTTACTGCAAGATACAGCAAAACCCTCTATTTTTGTTAAGCAACTTAGCGAGTTAGGTGTTCCAGTTCAGCGTAAACCTTAACTGAGCTATCGCATACATTCCGCCCGGTGGTTGTGGCACCGGGCATAATGCTTATTGCAGTCGCTGTTTTAAGTAATGATCATAATCAGGGATTGCGATGGTAACTTCGCTGCTAAACAAGTTAGAACCAATTAAGAAGTCTGCGGTCGAGCGGTTGGTGGCGACAGGTATATTCCAGACTGTTGCCAGACGTAGTAGGGCTTTCACATCGGGATCATGCGGCACAGCATTCAACGGGTCCCAGAAGAAAATCAAAATATCGATTTTTTTCTCCGATATCAGCGCACCCACTTCTTGATCTCCCCCCATCGGACCACTTAGTAAACAGTTAACGTCAATGCCGGTGGCTTTTTGTACCAGGTTTCCGGTGGTACCTGTGGCATAAAGTTCGTGCTGGGACAGCAGTTGTTTGTTTTCCATAACCCATTCGAGCAGCGATTTTTTGCAATGATCGTGGGAAACAAGGGCAATATGCTTGCGTACCGCAATAGTGCGGGTAGTCAGTTCCATCAAGATATCCTTCAATAAATGCTAGCGGTTTGCTAACAGATTACTGAAACGGAGATTTTGTGCATAGCGGTAACGCAAAGAAATGCGAGGAAACAAGCATAACCTGATGTTTAAGAACCGCCTTATCGTAAACGGATCATTTGCCCGGTTGCTTTTTAGCCCAGAGTAGGAAGCGTTGTTGAGTTTCGGCGTTGGCTTGCAGGAACCAATATTGCAGCATCTGTTCGGCAACATTTTCCCCTTGCAGGCTGGTGGTATTCTGCGCGGTATTTGTCCCTGCCACGGCAATAGTGGTCCCCGGCACCGCACTCACAGTTGAAGGTGGAATGGTGGCAAAAGAGGGAACTGAAGCGCTAAATTGGCCAACATTATAACTGGCCATTGCAGTTTCAAGTGTGCTGGCAGTGTTGAGATTGTCCTGATGTAATACATCGTGACGCACAGATAATGGGCGGCCATTATCCCCAATAAGCTGATATACCGGGTTTTTAGAAAACTTATGCCCATCTCGTTCGGTATCAATGGCCGGTAATTTTATGGCGACTGAACGAACATTGCGGGTATTAAACACCACCACTAATGGCGGAGAGGCATACAACACTTTCGGATCGGCTGGCAGTGGTTTAGCCACTTTGAACAGAATTTGATGCTGACCGCTGTTTAATTCCAAGCTATCGGCTCCTTTTAGCAAGGATCCTGACATATTTTTCCCATCGACCACCAACAGGTCAATTTCCGGCGCGAGTTTTAAGGTCGTGGCGATAGCTGAAGCACTACAGCAAACGGCCAAAATCCCTACGACCACCAGACCAAATTTCATGTGCTGCTCCTGAGGGTGATATCCGCGTACATTGTCAGACAGGCTAGATTATGTGTCAAAGTCTTTCCGTTCGCCCACATTTATTTACTTTTTGAAATGTTCAGTATAAATATGACGTTTTTATCCTGATGAATTATAAGGATAAAGCCGGCACTCTAACAGTAATTACTGCGACATCTCTAAAACCAAATCAATCTGACCGCATTTATGATCCATTTTCCCCATGATGTACACTTAGAGGATCGCCTAATATTGGTAGTATCCCTCCGGGTGCACATGGATTGGGATATTCTTTTAGCGCATCAGAGGAACTGAAAAATGCACGATAAAGACATTGCTGACATTCTCCAACAGGTAAAAGCAATTGCATTAGTCGGGGCCAGTGATAACCCATCGCGGCCAAGTTATGGTGTTATGGCTTATCTGCTACAGCAGGGGTATCAAGTCACGCCTGTTAGCCCTAAATTGGCGGGGAAATCATTATTGGGCCAGCAGGCATATGCAGAACTGGCGGATATTCCTCATGCTATCGATATGGTGGATGTTTTCCGTAATGCCGAGGCTGCATACGGCGTTGCGCAAGATGCTATTGCTATCGGCGCCAAGGTTCTGTGGTTACAAATTGGTGTTATTAATGAGTTGGCGGCTACCTTGGCGGCAGATGCGGGAATAAAGGTGGTGATGGATCGTTGTCCGAAGATTGAAATACCGCGCCTGGGATTAGAAAAACAGTGATACGCGGCGTTGCTAATTTTGGCGATAAAAAACCCGGTACTAAGCGCCGGGTTTTATCGATAAATCTCAAGATTTAGTTGCGTAGACGCGGAGCCTGTAGCTGATGGCGGATGGACGCCGCCAGTTCATCCAATGAAGGTTGCTCTGGGTGAGCATCCATATCTTCATAGGTTAGTTGCGCTTCAGCTAGATAGGTATGTATCGGTTGCCCCTCATCATCCTCAATAACCACGTGATACCAAGGTGACGAACGCAGCATAGCGTTGTTTGCAACCTCATCAGGTTCCGGTGGCTCGAGAGAATATTCAGGATCGATATCAATCACTACACCCAAATAGCCGTGTAGGCTGTGGCGGACCTGCTGCCCAATACCAAATTTGCTGGCAATCATGATAACCTCCTGAGAAACATTACTCTGTCTTCTATATGAGGGCAGTGTAGGGCATTTCAAGTCATACTATCCGGCACGCGAACCCTTTCAGGTACAGACCTTCTGGATATGTCGCGATAACCGGGTGATCCGCTGCCTGACGGAACTGTTCTATAAATTGTATATCATGCCCTGCATCTAACGCAGCATCGGCCAAAATTTTCTGGAATAAATCTGTTGGCATCAAACCAGAGCAGGAGAAACTTAACAAGATCCCGCCTGGGCGCAATAATTGTATCGCTAACATATTAATATCTTTGTAGCCACGACACGCACTTGCCAACTGACTTTTGTTCTCCACAAACTTCGGTGGGTCCATAATGATCATGTCAAACTTTTCCCCTTGCGTGCGGTAGTTACGCAGCAATTGGAACACATCATCCCGAATGAATTCGGTTTTGCTCAAATCCAACTGGTTGAGTTCAATGTTTTGTTTGGCTATATCCAGTACAGCTTGTGAGGTATCAACGCTGATAACTTGCTTACAATTTCCCATCAGCGCTGCGACAGCAAAGGCACCGGTATAAGAGAAACAGTTCAGAACACGGCGACCATCGGCGTAGTTACGCGCCGCCAGGCGGCTATCGCGCTGATCTAAATAAAATCCTGTTTTATGGCCGTGCTGAATATCAACCAACAGTTGCATGCCGTTTTCGGTTATTGGCAGCAGGTCAGGCGGCATTTCACCGCTGATTGTCCCTTGCGTCAGAGGTAAGCCTTCTTTTTTACGCACGGAAACATCGGAGCGGTCATAAATAGAGCATTCTGGGTAACAATGTTGTAAGGCACTAACCAGTGTTTCCCGCTGATATTCAGCGCCGGCCGACAGTAACTGCAATACCAGAAAGTTCTGGAAGCGGTCTATGGTGATACCCGGCAGGCCATCAGACTCACCGGCGATCAGGCGATAGCCGTTCAAACCATCACGCTTTGCCAGCCAATCACGCCAGCTCTGCGCTTGCTGTAGACGGCGGATGAAGAACTCGCGGTCAATAACTTCATCTTGTTGGAACGTCCAGACTCGTGCCAAAATTTGTGATTCAGGAGAGTAGGCGGCACGGGCCAGCCATTTACCCTGGCTATCAAGGATATCGAGGGTTTCACCGGGCAGGGCACTCCCCTCAAGGCGTTGAACGGCCCCAGAGAAGATCCACGGATGGCGACGAAGTAAGGACTTTTCACGTCCTTTGGCAAGAATCAGGCTTACGGTCATAATTAGGTTGCTGCCAGCTAGGTAAAAAAGAGCGGTATTGTCGGAGTATGAGCCGGAAAATGCAAATTATCACGTAGATGAGGAGTCTATATGCCAAAAGTATGCACTGCCGCCTATGTTTACGGCGTTGTTCAGGGCGTGGGTTTCCGCTATAGCACGCAACGTCAGGCACAAGCGCTGGGTGTAACGGGTTACGCTAAAAATTGTGATGATGGCAGTGTGGAAGTGGTGGCTTACGGCGAGCAAAATGCGGTTGAACACCTGCTTGAGTGGATTAAGCAGGGGGGGCCACGCGGTGCGCGGGTGGATCGACTGCTGACAGAACCTTATCCGAGCACCGCGTTTGAAAAATTTAAAATCCGCTATTAACTCACGAGCGGTGCCAGAGCACAGCTATCCATTATTAAATACTGCTATCTGCCGTTAAATACACTTAACGGGTTTGGGTAATCCTGCAATTTTGGTTGCTTGCTTTGCTGGCCCTTTGGGGAATAAACGATACAGATATCGGCTATTACCTTTCTCTTCACCATACTTTTGTGCCATGGCCTTTACCAGCATGCGGATTGCAGGTGATGTATTGAATTCTTGATAAAATGCACGCACAAAGCGCACCACTTCCCAATGCGGTTCAGTGAGTATAATCTCTTCCTGTTCAGCCAGTATGGGCGCTAAAGCCTCGCTCCAGTCCGCGCTATTTTTCAGATAACCCTGTGCATCGGTATCAATAACCCGGCCTTCAAACTCCAACATACAACCTCGGTAATTCAATCAATGAAACGGCCGCTAATTTAGCAAATATTTGCCACTACCCCAAAGCAGTCTCTGCTGTTATTTGGTGAGGTGCCATCTGTGCGAGAGTAAATAAACCGGCTGCTGTACGCCTAATGGCCAGTTAGCATAAGGGATGACGATAAATTCAGCACTCGACAATCAGCTAGCGGATTTTTTGGTCAATTAAGCACAAACAGGCTTTACAAGCGGCAGAGCTCTGTTTATAGTTCGGCTCGTTGCGGAGGGGTGGCCGAGTGGCTGAAGGCAACGGTCTTGAAAACCGTCGACGGGTAACCGTTCGAGAGTTCGAATCTCTCCTCCTCCGCCATCATTTCTCTTTATCCTCTTGTTTTTTCCCCAGTTACTTATCCCAAACAAAGGGTATTTTGCCCCACAGACCCTATCGATAATGCTTTCTCCGGCAGCGTTGCTCCACCGTGGAAACGAACTAACACGCCTTTTTCTCCCATTGCATTTGTTTTATTTGTGATCGATAGCAAATAAAATGTCAATTCGAAATAAATCGAAAGTTATGGTGCAAGTGATACTCGCTTGCCTGATGGTGTTGTGGTTGCTGGCTACCTATATCTTGGCGGTTGAAGTGAGTTGTGAAACTGATAGCCCTTATATTTACGTAGCAAGGAGGTCTAATGGTCCTGGTATACCTATAAAGAGGTATATGATTGACTTTTATGTAAAAATTGATCGATGAGATGCTTTTTTTTTGAGCTGGTTCATAAAAGCGAATACCCACACAAAAATTGTTTGATCTAAAACAAGCATTCTTACTACTACAAATCATTTGCTGCAAATCCTCCTTACTATCTGCCTAACCCACAGGTTGATATCAGTCATGCTTCGCCTCCTGGCTCGCTATTTCTCACCTGATTGCGGGTTTAAAAATAAAAAAACCATCTGGTGCGGGCACTGATAGCGTCCGGTATGGAAAAACACACTGGAGTAAATATTGTGAGCAAATTTATAAGACAGGTGTTGGTAGGGATAATGGTTCTTTTGGCAATAGGCGCGGTATTTTCTTTGTCGGCGGCACCTACGCCGCCGATTGAGGCCCGCAACGATAAATTCGCCGAACAGCATGTTGACCAATTTACCTCATGGTTGAAAACCAAAGAGAGTGGGCCACGAGAAGATGCGCTGGCGGATGACCCCAATTTGGTGATCCTTTGGGCCGGATATCCGTTTGCCAAAGATTATAACAAACCTCGTGGGCACTATTATGCTGTCACTGATGTGCGGGAAACCTTACGTACCGCAGCACCGAAAACCGCAGAGGATGGCCCCTTGCCGATGGCCTGCTGGAGCTGTAAAAGCCCGGATGTTGCCCGCTTGATCAATGAACAAGGTGAAGAGGGGTATTTCAAAGGGACTTGGGCCAGAGGTGGCCCGGAAGTCGTCAATCAGTTGGGGTGTGCCGATTGCCATAATACCGCTTCTGCTGATTTTGCTGCCGGGAAGCCAGCTTTAGTCCTCTCCCGGCCCTATGCTGAGCGTGCTTTGCAATCTATCAATAAACCTTTCGAACATGCCAGCCGCCTGGATCAACAATCCATGGTGTGCAGCCAGTGCCATGTTGAGTACCACTTCGCCGGTAAAGATAAAGCGGTGAAATTCCCATGGGATCAAGGCACGGATGTGGTGTCAATGGAGAAGTATTACGATGAAATCGCTTTCTCTGATTGGGTTCATCCGCTGTCAAAAACCCCGATGTTGAAAGCCCAGCATCCTGAGTATGAAACCTGGCGTGCGGGGATCCACGGTAAAAATAATGTCAGTTGTATCGATTGCCATATGCCGAAAATCCAAAATGCGGCAGGTAAGGTGTATACCGACCACCAGATCCGCAACCCGTTTGATAGCTTTGAAACTACCTGTGTTAACTGCCATACCCAGGATAAAAAAACCTTGCAAGATATTGTTGCTGAACGCAAAGCAAGCATTCAGGAGTTAAAACTGAATGTTGAGAAACAACTGGTTCACGCACATTACGAGGCAAAAGCTGCTTGGGATGCCGGGGCAACCGAACAAGAAATGAAACCTATTCTGCAAGATATCCGCCATGCCCAATGGCGCTGGGATTATGCCATTGCTTCCCACGGTATTCATATGCATGCACCGGATGTTGGTCTGCGTGTATTGGGGGGCGCGTTGAATAAAGCTGCCGATGCCCGTACCAAACTTGCACGTCTGCTGGCGACAAAAGGGATTAGCCACGAAATTCCGCTGCCGGATATTTCGACCAAACTCAATGCCCAGAAAGCGCTGGGAATGGATATGGATAAGCTGAACCGCGAGAAGCAGGAGTTTCTGCAACAAGTGGTACCAGCCTGGGATGATCAAGCCAGAAAAGCGGGCCGGTTGAGCCAGTAAGAGGCGTTCCGGTGTGACAATACGCTCACCGGATCTATTCCAGAGACAAACGGCCCCAGATTGGGGCCATAGCAAAGGTGGAATAATTATGCGCGTTTTACGTTCATTCGGTTCAGCCGCGCTGCTGGTAGTGTTGATTCTGTGCACGCTGCCCACTCTCGCCACAACACCGAACACGACGGCGAAAATGCCCGCGTCGCGCCATATTGTTGAGCCGCAGCGCAACCCGGATGCTGCTTGCATCCAATGTCATAAAGAACAAAAAGATGAGTTGCATGGCAAACATGCTGGCGCGGTAAATCCGAATACACAGTTGGCCTTAACCTGTACCAACTGCCATGGGCAGGCATCGGTGCTGCACCGTAATGGTATTAAAGATGTGATGCGTTTTAACCGCGATATGTTTAATGCCGATAAAGCGATGTACAGCGTCTCACAACAAAACAGTGTCTGTATGAGTTGCCATCTGCCGGAGAAATTACGCGAGGCGTTCTGGCCCCATGATGTGCACATGTTGAAGCTTTCTTGTGTCAGTTGTCATCAGTTGCATCCTAAAACCGACCCGATGCATGACCTTGACGATAAAGGGCGGGTCAAACTCTGTGTTGACTGTCATCGCCGTCAGCAGGAGCTGATATCGAAGGAAACACCATGAATACGAACCGTCGTCACTTTATCGCCAGTATGGGGGCGCTGATTTTCCTGACTGGTTCTGCTGGACGTTCACTGGCACTCAGCGGCACTGTTGATGGCATTCGTTACGGGATGCTACATGATGAAACCCGTTGTATTGGCTGCACGGCCTGTATGGATGCTTGCCGTGAGGTTAATCATGTACCCGCTGGGGTCTCACGGTTAAACATCATCCGTAGCCAACCGATCGGTGAGTTTCCTGCCGTAAAATATCAGTTCTATCGTCACTCCTGCCAGCATTGCGATAAGGCACCCTGTGTCGATGTTTGCCCAACCGGAGCCTCATATCGCGATAGCGGGACTGGGATTGTTGATGTCGATCCCGACCTCTGCGTAGGGTGCCAGTACTGTATCGCCGCCTGTCCGTACCGGGTGCGCTTTATCCATCCGGTGACGAAAACTGCCGATAAATGCGATTTTTGTCGGAAAACTAATCTAAAGCAGGGTAAACAGCCCGCCTGTGTCTTGTCGTGCCCAACCAAGGCACTCATCTTTGGCAATTTGGACGACCCTAACAGTGAACTGGTGAAATTATTGCATCAGCGCACTGTGTATCGCGCCAAGTTACATCTTGGGACACAACCGAAATTGTATCGTGTTCCCTTTCAGTATGGGGAGATAACCGGATGAATCCTGAACTGAATACCCCGTTTCATTTTGCCTCGTTAGTGTGGGATTGGCCGATAGCCATCTATCTGTTTTTGATAGGAGTATCGGCGGGCATGGTGGTAGTTAGCCTATTGGTTAAGCAACGGGTTCTGGGCGGTGAGGCGGCGCGCAGTGGGTTAGTTAAATCGACCGCTATGATTGCGCCCTTAGCGGTGATTATGGGGTTGTTTATTTTGATACTGCACCTTACCCGGCCGTGGACTTTTTGGAAGCTGATGTTTTTCTACAGTACCAGCTCGGTTATGTCATTGGGTGTCATGCTGTTTCAAATTTATATGGTGGTGCTGTTGGTCTGGCTGGCGGTGATATTTCGCCATGGGCTGACGGCATTATTACAGCCTTACCGCAAATTGAATTGGGTTGGCACGGTGCTGCATAAACTGGCACCGATTGAACGCAAGTTGGAACCATTGATGATGTTTCTGGCTGTGGCGTTGGGGGCATATACCGGCTTCCTGTTATCGGCCCTGAAGAGTTACCCCTTGTTGAATAATCCGGTATTGCCGGTGTTATTTCTGTTCTCCGGTGTTTCTTCGGGTATTGCTGCCATGGTGTTGTGCGCGGTGACCTTTTTTAAAGAACCCATAGATAGCCCGGCACTGGCATTTGTTCATCGGTTGGAAAAACCGGTGGTGTGGTTGGAGCTATTTCTGCTGCTGGCATTCTTCACCGGGCTGTGGTTCGGCGGTGGTCAGAAAGAAGTCGCGGTCGCTGTCGCGTTGGGCGGTGGTTTTTGGGCCGCGATGTTTTGGTTCTGGGTTATCGGTTGCGGCATGGTGCTGCCATTAGTTTTAAACCGTTTTTGTAGCCATGGAATGCGCCATCGGGTCTCATTTCTAGTGACGGTATCCGGCTTGAGTCTGTTTGGCGTATTGGTTTTACGTTTCTTTATTCTTTATGCCGGTCAGATGACGGTTGTGTGAGGAGGCGAACCGGTGATGGGTGAAAATGTATGGTAGGTGAGTTGGGGCTGTTGTCACTGTTGGTGGCTGCGTCATTGGCGCTGCTGCTCACTGTTGTGCCTGTTATTGCTCTCCATCGGCGGCGATTGGCTTTGTTGTATTGGTTACCGTCGTTCAGTTACGCCGTGACCTTATTCATTACACTGGCACTGTTGTTACTGGGTTGGTGCTTTGTTAGCGATGATTTTTCTCTGCTTTATGTGGCACAACACGGCAATAGCCAGCTTCCTCTATTTTATAAGGTTGCGGCAATCTGGGGCGGGCATGAAGGCTCCTTGTTGTTTATGCTGTTTGCTCTGAGCCTGTGGAGCACCGCGTTGACGCTTTTTCGCCGTCATTTTCCGCTGCGTTTTTTTGCTCGCGCGTTGGCAGTGATGGGGGGGCTACTGCTTATCCTGAGTGTTTTTATCCTCTTTTTCTCCAATCCTTTTGAGCGATTGTTCCCGACGTTGGCGCAGGGGCGTGATTTAAATCCAATGTTGCAGGATCTGGCGCTGATATTTCATCCACCCTTGCTGTATCTGGGGTATAGCGGTTTTGCCGTTAGTTTTGCTTTCGCCGTTTCGGCATTGCTTGCAGGCCGCAATGGCAATAATAGTGTGCACTACTGCCGTCCCTGGGTATTGGCTGCCTGGAGTTTTCTCACGTTTGGCATTTTGTTGGGGGCATGGTGGGCATACAGCGAGTTGGGGTGGGGCGGCTGGTGGTTCTGGGACCCGGTTGAAAATGCGTCATTACTGCCATGGCTCACCGCAACTGCACTGTTACATGTTCTGGCTGTTATTGAGAAACGGGGCTTATATCATCATTGGGGCATTTTGCTGTCGCTGGTGACATTTCAACTCTGCTTGTTAGGCACTTTTATCGTGCGCTCTGGGGTGTTGACCTCAGTTCACGCTTTTGCTGTTGATACGGCGCGCGGTGAGGCTTTACTGGCGCTGTTTGGCATAGTGACGTTGAGTTCATTGACGCTATTTGCCCTGCGGGTGCGGGGCAACAATCGCCCTGCTGCTTTCAACCTCTTCTCACTGGAGTCATTACTGCTGGCGGCAATGGTGCTGCTCAGCATTGCTGCGGTAACCGTATTGATTGGCACATTGTATCCATTAATTTTCAGTGTGCTGGGGTTAGGATCACTGTCTGTTGGTGCGCCCTATTTTAATCAAACCCTGACACCTTTTGTGCTGTTGTTGCTATTGCTGATGGGCATAACGCCGTTTGCCGATTGGCGGCAAAGCCACAAAATCAATGGCTGGCGTCTTGTCGTACCTGCTGTATTAGCTATCTGCGGTGGGTTGCTCAGTTTAGGTCTATTCGAGTCACCGTGGCAGGTGGGGATGCTGATAGGTGTCACTCTGGCTATCTGGCCGTTGTTCGCGCCATTATTTGCGCCAAAGATACGTGGCAATTTATGGTTGATACACGGTGGCGTTGCGGTCAGCCTGCTGGGAATGCTGTTTGCTTCATATTACACCGTCGAGCAGGGGCGACGTATGGCGCCAGGCAGTCAGGTCACACTGGCCGGTTATCAGTTTACCTATCGTCAAACTGAATTGGTGGTCGGCCCAAACTATACCAGTGAGCAGGCGCATATTGTGGTCAGCCAGAATGGGCAAGCGTTAACCACATTGTTACCGGAGCGGCGGCACTATACGGCGCGGGGAATGTTGATGATAGAGCCGGCGATAGCCAGTAGCCCCCTGGCGGACTTTTATGTGGTTCTGGGGGATAGTTTGGGCGCGGGGGAGTATAGCGTACGTTTGTCCCATAAACCGATGGTCAGTTGGATTTGGGGGGGCGCACTGATGATGGTAGTTGGTGGTTTATTGGCGCTATGGCGCAGAATCCACCCTGTTAGCGACCTCGCGGGGGATAAATGAAACAACGTTGGCCTTGGTTGATTGTCCCTCTGGTTGCCTTACTGCTGGGCTGCTTGCTTTATAGCGGCTTAACGCGGGATCCGCATCGTATCGAGTTGGCCGAGCAAGACCTGCCGTTTCCCGCGTTTTCTTTATCTGAATTGCAACAGCCCGGGCAGAACATAACGCGAGAGCAACTGTTGGGTAAGGTGACGGTGATTAATGTATGGGCCAGTTGGTGTGCCAGTTGTAAGCAAGAGCTCGCCCTACTGGGGCAGATAGCCGGGACGTTGCATGGTGTGCAGTTCTATGGTCTGAATTACCGCGATGACCGTCAGGCGGCGTTAAATACTCTGCGGCGCTACAGCAATCCTTATCAGAAGAACCTTTATGACCCGCATGGCACATTAGCACTGGCGATGGGGGTATATGGTACACCTGAGACCTGGCTAATTGATGCAAATGGCATTATTCGCCAGCGCTATGCTGGTGAAATGACGACAGAGATATGGCAACAACAGTTTATGCCGCTACTGGCGCAATGGACGCGGGTGGGAACCCCATGAAAGTTTTATTCTTGATGTTATCACTGGTTTTTTCATCTGGTGTTGCGGCTGATCTGGTGGATACCTATCATTTTAGTTCGCCGCAACATCAGCAACAAGCATTGGCATTGGCGCAGGAGTTGCGTTGTCCTCAATGCCAAAATCAGAACTTGCTGGAGTCGACCTCGCCGATAGCGCAAGACTTGCGATTAGAGGTCTATCAGTTGGTAGAAGCAGGACACAGCTCTCAGGAGATAATGGCCGTAATGACCCAGCGCTATGGGGACTTTGTTCGGTATCGTCCTCCGTTGCGCAGTGCCACACTGGTGCGATGGTTTGGGCCTGGGGTGTTACTGGCCTGCGTGTTAGGTGGGTTGATTTTTAAGATACGCCGGCAATCTGTCTCAGGTGTGAGAGGGCCGCGATAATGGTGCTATCGATAGGGCTGGCGATACTGGTGCTGTTGGTGGTAGTGAGTTTGTGGTGGCCGTGGCTGGTGCAATATGGTCGCTTGAGCTGGCGCTGGCCACTGGGCTTCAGCCTGGTGGTGCTGATGCTAATTATGTTGGGATACCGGCAATTGGGCCATTATACCGCCGTGCAGCAAGAGGCTTTGCGGCTACAGGAAGCCCAGCGGTTGAATAATATGCTCGATAAGCAGAGCAGTGATCCCACGCTATCTCGGTTACAACAACGTATTCGTCTGGCTCCCGATAAGGGGGATGGATGGTACAGTTTAGCTCAACATTATTTATATCGTAACGAATTTGAGGATGCATTGATCGCCTTGCAGCAGGCTGAACGTTTGCAGGGGGCCAGTGCCCGCTTTGATGCTGCACGAGCGACGGTGTTCTATTACCGGTCAGGGCAAAAAATGACGGGTGATGTGACGTACTGGTTACAGCAGGCTTTGACTAAAGATCCCATGCAATATACTGCGCTAATGCTGCAAGCCGCTGATAACTTTACCCATGATAGATACGCGCAGGCCATCGCTATTTGGCAGCAGTTATTGGAAAGTGATAACCCACAGGTTGATCGTGCGGTGATTATCCGTGCTATTACATTAGCTCGGGTGATGCAGCAGGCTGAATGATAGACAAAAAAAACCCTTACCAATCTCATTTGGTAAGGGATGCCAATTCGGCCAACACCAGGGAAAACATTATAACCGTTTATTAATCATACAATTAATTTGGGTTAGTGATATGACTTAAGTCAAGTTTATCAAAATTATATAAATAAGGTTAATGTTTATATGTGTCAGGAATCATTTATTAATCGCAAGGAGCATGGATTTACTGCACACATTGATTATTTGTATGATTTTTAAACGATGAGAAGGGGGCGGGGCGATATTATGGCCATCTGAATGTAAATGCATCCAGATGGCTAGGCAGAACAGGTATTGTGGGACTAAAAGTCCCCTGGTGTTGGCGAAAATATATTCTTTTTTGACTAACTTTCTTAGCGTC
>NZ_JAZGQA010000071.1:0-20953 GCF_048593855.1 Yersinia sp. 2542 StPb PI | reverse complement strand
AGATACCCAAAATAATTCGAGTTGCAGGAAGGCGGCAATTGAGTGAGTCCCGATGAGTTGACGCCAGTCAATGATTCGGGTGAATGAAAGCAGCCAACGCACATGTAGCTTGAAGTATGAAGGGTATTTCACTTGAACAATGGAGAAGCGCAGTGCAAACCTTTAACGCCGATCTTGCTATTATCGGGGCCGGAGGCGCTGGTTTACGTGCAGCAATAGCAGCAGCGGAAGCCAACCCCCAACTGAAGATTGCTCTGATCTCGAAAGTATACCCGATGCGTAGCCATACTGTGGCCGCCGAAGGGGGATCAGCCGCCGTCACACAAGACCACGATACCTTTGACTATCATTTCCACGACACGGTAGCCGGTGGTGACTGGCTATGCGAACAAGATGTTGTTGACCATTTTGTCCACAGTTGCCCGCAAGAAATGGCACAGCTAGAAATTTGGGGCTGCCCATGGAGCCGCAAACCTGATGGCTCGGTTAACGTTCGCCGTTTTGGTGGGATGAAAATTGAGCGCACCTGGTTTGCTGCCGATAAAACCGGCTTCCATATGCTGCACACACTGTTCCAGACATCTTTGAAATATCCACAAATTCAACGATTTGATGAGCATTTCGTGTTAGATATTCTGGTCGATGACGGTCAGGCACGCGGCGTAGTTGCCATGAATATGATGGAAGGCACCCGTGTACAAATTCGTGCGAACGCGGTAATCATGGCGACCGGTGGCGCAGGCCGAGTTTATCGTTATAACACCAACGGTGGTATTGTTACCGGTGATGGTATGGGGATGGCATTTCACCACGGCGTTCCGCTGCGAGATATGGAATTTGTGCAATATCACCCAACTGGCTTGCCAGGTTCTGGCATCCTGATGACCGAAGGTTGTCGTGGTGAAGGCGGTATTCTGGTCAATAAAGACGGCTACCGTTATTTGCAGGATTATGGGATGGGACCAGAAACCCCACTCGGTGAACCCAAAAACAAATACATGGAATTAGGCCCACGCGATAAAGTTTCGCAAGCCTTCTGGCATGAATGGCGTGCTGGCCGCACCATCGCCACGCCACGTGGTGATGTGGTCTATCTGGATCTGCGCCATTTGGGCGAGAAAAAACTGCTTGAGCGCTTGCCGTTCATCTGTGAACTGGCAAAAGCTTATGTCGGTGTCGACCCGGTCAAAGAACCCATCCCAGTGCGCCCAACTGCGCATTACACCATGGGTGGTATCGAAACCAACCAACAGTGCGAAACCCGTATCAAAGGGCTGTTCGCGGTAGGTGAATGTTCTTCTGTTGGCTTACATGGCGCTAACCGCTTAGGCTCTAACTCACTGGCTGAGTTAGTGGTATTTGGTCGTGTTGCCGGTGAACAAGCAGCAGCGCGTGCCATGGAAACCGGCCCGGCAAATGGCAGTGCGCTAGATGCACAAACCCGTGATGTGGAAACCCGCCTAAGTAACCTCATGAAACAGGAAGGGACCGAGAATTGGTCTAAAATCCGCGATGAGATGGGTCTGTCAATGGAAGAAGGTTGTGGTATTTACCGCACACCAGAACTGATGCAGAAAACGGTGGATAAACTGGCCGAGTTGAAAGAGCGCTTCAAACGCGTGAAAATCACCGATACCTCCAGTGTTTTCAATACTGACTTGCTGTACACCATTGAGCTGGGTTACGGCTTGGATGTGGCTGAATGTATGGCTCACTCTGCACTTAACCGTAAAGAATCCCGTGGCGCGCATCAGCGTCTGGATGAAGGCTGCACCGAGCGTGATGATGTTAATTTCCTCAAACACACGCTGGCCTTCCATACTCCGGGTGGCGCCCCACGCCTTGAATACAGCGACGTTAAGATTACCAAGCTGGCACCGGCAAAACGTGTTTATGGTGGCGAAGCCACCGCACAAGATGCGAAAGATGCAAAAGATTTGAAGGATAAGGAGCAGGCGAATGACTGATATGAAACTCCTGAAAATGGAGGTCATGCGCTATAACCCGGAATGTGATAGCGAACCTCACTTCGAAACCTTTGAAGTACCTTATGATGAGCAGACCTCTCTGCTTGACGCGTTGGGCTACATCAAAGATAACCTGGCACCGGACCTCTCTTATCGCTGGTCTTGCCGAATGGCGATTTGCGGCTCATGCGGCATGATGGTCAATAAGGTTCCAAAACTTGCCTGTAAGACTTTCCTGCGCGAATACACTGGCGGAATGAAAGTCGAAGCACTGGGTAACTTCCCGATTGAACGTGATTTAGTCGTTGATATGACTCACTTTATTGAGAGTCTGGAAGCTATCAAACCTTACATTATTGGTAACGAGCGGAAACCGCAAGACGGCCCGAATAAGCAGACTCCGGCTCAGATGGCGAAATACCATCAGTTCTCCGGCTGTATTAACTGTGGCTTGTGCTATGCCGCTTGCCCGCAGTTTGGCTTGAATCCTGAGTTTATCGGCCCGGCAGCTATTACCCTGGCGCACCGTTACAATTTAGATAACCGTGACCACGGTAAAAAAGAGCGTATGCCACAGCTTAACGGTAAAAATGGTGTTTGGAGCTGTACCTTCGTTGGCTACTGTTCTGAAGTTTGTCCGAAGCACGTTGATCCGGCTGCTGCTATCCAACAAGGCAAGGTCGAGAGTGCTAAAGACTTCATGATCGCCATGCTTAAACCACAATAAGGGAGGGGAGACAGTAATGACTACTAAACGTAAAGCTTATGTCCGCACCATGGCCCCAAACTGGTGGCAGAAGCTCGGTTTCTACCGCTTTTATATGGTGCGCGAAGGCACATCGATTCCGACAGTATGGTTCAGTGTTCTGTTGATTTACGGCGTGTTCGCGTTGAAAAGTGGCCCGGCGGGGTGGGAAGGCTTCGTTGGTTTCCTGCAAAACCCACTGGTGTTACTTTTCAATATTATTACGTTATTGGCCGCTGTGCTGCATACCAAAACCTGGTTTGAACTGGCACCGAAAGCCGCCAATATTATCGTTAATAGCGAAAAAATGGGTCCAGAGCCAATTATCAAGGCACTGTGGGTTGTGACTGTCGTGGCTACCGCGATTATTCTGGCCGTTGCCTTACTCTAACTCGGAGGAGAACAAGATGAATCAAGTCCCTAAACGCTCCGATGAACCTATCTTCTGGGGTCTGTTTGGCGCGGGTGGTATGTGGAGTGCAATCATTGCACCGGCGGTAATTCTGCTGGTTGCCATTTTGCTGCCGCTGGGTGCCTTCCCTGGTGATGCGTTGAGTTATGAGCGTATTCTGGCATTCTGTCAGAGTTTCATTGGCCGGGTCTTCCTGCTGCTGATGATTATTCTGCCACTGTGGTGCGGTTTACACCGTATCCATCACGCCATGCATGATTTGAAAATCCATGTCCCTGCCGGGAAATGGGTATTCTATGGTCTGGCAGCCATTCTGAGTGTGGTCACTATCATCGGTGTCCTGACGCTGTAATTATTCATGCCTGATCTGCGGCCTGCTCTTTAGCGGGCCGTTTTTTTCCGCACTCAGCTAATAACTCAGATTCATCTATTTGCGCCCCTGATAACTGATAGCTATTCTCAACCATAGAGTAATTATCAGAAAACTAAGGAACGCCAATGCGCCTGTGGTCAAAACTATCCGTATTAACTGCAACTCTGCTTTCGGTCGCCTGTAGCGTGACCCCGCCTAAAGACGTGAAAGTGGTTGATAACTTCCAACTCCCTCGCTACCTCGGCACCTGGTATGAAATAGCCCGGTTGGACCACTCTTTTGAACGTGGATTGGAGAGGGTCACCGCTAATTACACGCCCCGAGATGATGGTGGTGTAAAAGTCATTAACCGGGGTTATAACCCGCAGAAGCAGCAATGGCAGGAGAGTATCGGCAAAGCCTATTTTATTGGTTCCCCCCAACAAGCCTCGCTTAAAGTGTCATTCTTTGGACCTTTCTATGGTGGCTATAATGTCATTGATTTAGATGATAAATATCAGCATGCCTTAATTGCCGGCCCTAATCGGGATTATTTGTGGATTTTATCCCGTACGCCAACGATTGATACTCAGACCCGCGATCGCTTGGTTGCCGTAGCGAGGAATTATGGTTTCCCGGTTGATCAGTTGATATGGGTTAAGCAGGAAGGGCCGAGCGCAGAGATTAACAAGTAATAATGCTGTGTTTTAGCCTTCAATCTGTAACAGCAGATCGAACTATAACCCGATCTGCTTTTCATTTCGAAAGCGCTAAAGGCCCCTACCTGTTATGACGCCAACTTCAAGCCGATAATTCCGGCCAAAATCAGCCCCAAGCTAAACACCCGCGCCAAACTGGCAGACTCCCCAAGCAGTGCAATACCTAAAATAGCAGTACCTATCGCACCAATACCGGTCCAAACCGCATAGGCCGTGCCTGCCGGCAACGTTTTCATGGCATAGGCCAGTAAAAAGACACTGGCGGCCATCGCCACCAGAGTGATAACACTGGGTGTCAGCCGCGTAAAACCATGAGAATACTTCAGGCCAATAGCCCAAATAACTTCTAATAAACCAGCAATAACCAGAATAATCCAAGCCATGGTAACCACCTCGCTCAGGCGGGGTCGTCCCCGAAAAACAGATGCGTGCCCAGGTCGTCCCGAACAGCAGAAAGGTAAGAAGGATACGTTATCATGCTAAATAATAAGCAGCAATATTATGACCGATCAAAAACAAATCCGGCGGCAATCGCCGCCGTTAAGAATATAAACAGACGTTTATTCAGCGCTACGTTCAATCGCACTACCTGCACTTTGAACATCTTTGCCAACACCTTTCGTGGTGTTGCAGGCACTCAATGAAGAGATAACCAACAATGAAAAAATAATGGCGATGCTTTTCTTCAACATTATAAAGGCTCCTTATAGGGCATTTGGCTTACTCACCTTATAAGGATAGTCAAAAAAACAGCATTGCACTTTTTCCGACTCAATTAACAGCACAACAGTGCGCTATCGATAAAACCCACATCCGACAGGCCCAGATAGCAGAAAACCGCGTTTAAGCGGTTTTCTTTCATTCCCAGCGTATCTTATTTATTAAGACTTACTTAACGCGAGAAACATATTCGCCAGAGCGGGTATCAACTTTGATAACTTCGCCAACCTGTACGAATAATGGCACTTTGACTACGGCACCGGTACTCAGAGTTGCAGGCTTACCACCGGTACCGGCAGTGTCACCTTTTAGACCAGGGTCAGTGTCAGTGATTTCGAGTTCAACAAAGTTTGGTGGGCTGACAGCGATAGGCTGACCATTCCACAGAGTCACGATACATTCAGCCTGATCAATCAGCCATTTGTCGTTATCGCCAATGGCTTTGGCATCAGCTTGCAACTGCTCGTAAGTCTCGTTATTCATGAAGTGCCAGAACTCACCGTCGTTGTACAGGTAAGTCAGGTTCAAATCGTTAACGTCTGCGCCTTCGGCTGAGTCAGTAGATTTAAAGGTTTTTTCAACGCGTGAACCGGTCAGCAGGCGGCGCATTTTAACACGAGCAAAAGCTTGGCCTTTGCCTGGTTTTACGAACTCGCTGGCTTCAACTGCGTAAGGCTCGCCCTCGAACATGATTTTAAGACCGGGACGAAAATCGTTGCTATAATAAGTGGCCATAATGGTCCTCAAGAAACTGGTAGTTAAGCCTAAAAAATGGCAAGTATTGTAACCCGAAACATGCCAATTAGAGAAGATTGGTTGCAACAACTCGCCGATGTAATTACTGATCCGGCCGAATTGCTAAGAATTCTTTCCTTAAATGAACACCCTAACCTGCAACAAGGTATTGAGGCTCGTCGTTTATTCCCTCTCAGAGTACCTCGCGCTTTTGTTGCGCGTATGCGGCAGGGAGATCCGTCTGACCCATTATTGCTTCAGGTGCTGACCGCACGCGAAGAGTTTATCGCAGTACCCGGTTTTACCAATGACCCACTTGATGAACAACGCAGCGTCGTACCCGGCTTGTTGCACAAGTATCGCAACCGCGCACTGCTGCTGGTAAAAGGCGGCTGTGCCGTCAATTGCCGCTATTGTTTCCGCCGCCATTTCCCTTATCAGGATAACCAAGGCAACAAAGCCAATTGGCATCAGGCACTGGATTATATCCGCCAGCACCCAGAGCTAGACGAGATCATCTTTTCCGGCGGTGACCCACTCATGGCGAAAGACCACGAGCTCAGTTGGTTGCTGGATGAGCTGGAAAACATAGCTCACATCAAGCGCTTACGCATCCATACCCGGTTACCGGTGGTTATCCCTGACCGTATCACTGCGGCGCTATGTCAGCGGCTGGGTGATTCTCGATTACAAGTGCTGATGGTTACACATATAAACCACGCCAATGAAATCGATCAGCCTTTGCGGGACAGTATGGCACAGCTCAAACGGGCGGGTGTAACCCTCTTAAATCAGAGTGTGCTGTTGCGAGGGGTCAATGATGATTCCGAGGTATTGGCAACATTAAGCAATGCCTTGTTTGATGCTGGTATTCTGCCTTACTACATTCATGTACTGGATAAAGTGCAAGGTGCGGCTCACTTTATGGTCGATGATGACGAAGCACGGCTATTAATGAAAGGCCTGCTAAGCCGCGTATCCGGCTATTTGGTTCCCCGTTTAGCACGGGAAATCGGCGGTCAACCGAGCAAGACCCCGCTGGATCTCCGATTGATGCAGGATGAATAATTCGGGTGATAAATCTGCCGGGAGCAGATTTGAACGCGGCTTGCAGCGGCCTTGTAGAGGCGAGGCCCATGGATGGGCCGAGTAACGAGTGCAGCCAACACATCTGTAACTTGAAAGATGACGGCTGTAACAAACAGGGGATGCCATGGCATCCCCTGCTTTATTTAAATTATTGCTTGAGCTATCAAGGGCACTTATAAACTTCACCAACCATTTTGCTATCTAGTGGTGCAAAGCTTGATAAGAAGGTTTCGCTCGGGCTGGTAGCACCGTAAATTACGTTGCCGCCCATTGCTGCTGCTTTATTACGTAGGTCATTTGCTGCCCCACGCATAGAACTGCTTTCACCGCCACCACCTGAGAACCAGTTACTCTGAGTACCAGCCACCTGGCCGACCAACTGACATTCAGCACCAGGCTTGGTATCAGAGAATTTAACTTGCTCACCCGCCGAACTTAATTGGTTAGTGGAGCTACAACCCGCCAGCAACAGCGCTGCTGAAAGGCCAAGTAACACTTTAATCCGCATTTTTTTCCCCATTCGAAGTTGAGAATCACGCTAAAGATTACCAGAAAGCACCGCTGCCGCTTAGGCATCCGTTGCCGAAATTATCCAAATACTCGATGTCGAGCCTGATGGTTAATGATTAACAGTTTACACATTAAATTACTGCCACGACTAAAAAAAGTCCTGCAATCATCACACTGAATGAAATAAAACCGCTTTTATGATGGTTGGTTACGAAATTTGAACCAGAAAAGACTGAGTATAGGATAACACGGAGTAGCGTTATGGCAGATTTTGGTGGCAATAGATAAAACAAAAGCGAGCAGGTCACCCCACTCGCTTTCATCAACAGCTTGTCCCTTTTGCTACCAATCTAATGGCAGCTCAAAGGTTGGCAGCATTACATCATGCCGCCCATGCCGCCCATACCACCCATGCCGCCAGCGCCCATATCACCGCCTTTGTCATCACGTGGCAGGTCAGTGATCATGCACTCGGTAGTGATCATCAGACCAGCAATAGAGGCTGCGTACTGCAGAGCAGAACGAGTCACTTTAGTTGGATCCAAGATACCCATCGCGATCATGTCGCCGTATTCTTCAGTATAAGCGTTGTAGCCGTAGCTACCTGAACCCGCTTTAACGTTGTTCGCGATAACAGAGGCTTCTTCACCGGCGTTAACCACTATCTGACGCAGTGGAGATTCCATCGCACGCAGAGCAACTTTGATACCGACGTTCTGGTCTTCGTTATCACCTTTCAGACCCGATTTAGTGATAGCAGATGCAGCACGAATCAGTGCAACACCACCACCAGCCACTACGCCTTCTTCTACTGCCGCACGGGTTGCGTGCAGAGCATCTTCAACGCGTGCTTTCTTCTCTTTCATTTCAACTTCAGTTGCGGCACCAACTTTGATAACGGCAACGCCGCCAGCCAGTTTAGCGACACGCTCTTGCAGTTTTTCTTTGTCGTAGTCAGAAGTCGCATCTTCAATTTGCTGACGGATCTGAGTAACACGACCCTGGATTGACGCTTCGTCGCCTACGCCATCGATGATGATAGTGGTGTCTTTATTGATAACAACGCGTTTTGCCTGACCCAGATCTTCCAGAGTGGTTTTTTCCAGTTCCAGACCGATCTCTTCAGAGATAACAGTACCACCAGTCAGTGTCGCGATGTCTTGCAGCATAGCTTTACGACGGTCGCCGAAGCCAGGTGCTTTAACCGCTGCAACTTTAACAATACCGCGCATGGTGTTAACCACCAGAGTCGCCAGGGCTTCGCCTTCAACGTCTTCTGCGACAATCAGCAGTGGTTTACCGGCTTTCGCTACCGCTTCCAGCACTGGCAGCATTTCACGGATGTTAGAGATTTTCTTGTCAGCCAGCAGGATGAATGGGCTTTCAAGTTCAATAGAACCGGTTTCTGGTTTATTGATGAAGTAAGGAGACAGGTAACCACGGTCGAACTGCATACCTTCAACTACGTCCAGCTCGTCTTGCAGGCCTGAACCTTCTTCAACGGTGATAACGCCTTCTTTACCGACCTTTTCCATCGCTTGAGCGATAAGCTCACCTACGGTGGAGTCAGAGTTGGCAGAGATAGTCCCTACCTGAGCGATAGCTTTAGAATCAGAGCAAGGTACAGACAGTTTTTTCAGCTCTTCAACAGCAGCGATAACTGCTTTGTCGATACCGCGCTTCAGGTCCATTGGGTTCATGCCGGCCGCAACTGCTTTCAGGCCTTCAGTGATAATGGATTGAGCCAATACAGTTGCAGTAGTGGTACCGTCACCCGCAGCGTCATTCGCTTTAGAGGCAACTTCTTTAACCATCTGTGCACCCATGTTCTCAAACTTGTCTTCCAGTTCGATCTCACGCGCAACTGAAACACCATCTTTGGTGATAGTTGGAGAGCCAAAAGACTTGTCCAGAACTACGTTACGGCCTTTCGGGCCCAGGGTCACTTTCACTGCATCAGCAAGGATGTTTACGCCGCGTAGCATTTTGATGCGTGCGTCGTTACCGAATTTTACGTCTTTAGCTGCCATTGGTATTTCCCTTAACTCGTTCAGTTCAGAAGATTAGAGAGCGTGAATTACGCTTCAACAATTGCCAGAATGTCGCTTTCGGACATGATCAACACTTCTTCATGGTCGATCTTCTCTGACTTCACGCCGTAACCATCGTTGAAAATAACGACGTCGCCTACTTTCACATCCAGCGGCTTGATTTCGCCGTTATCCAGGATGCGACCATTGCCGACTGCCAGTACTTCACCACGAGTAGATTTACCCGCTGCAGTGCCAGTCAGAACGATGCCGCCAGCAGATTTGGATTCAACTTCTTTGCGCTTGACGATAACGCGGTCATGCAATGGACGAATTTTCATTGATAGCTCTCCTATGAGAAGGTCCGTATCAGATTTAGGATTAATATCGGTATGCCTTCATAACCGATACCGTGACATTCTAAGTGGGGGCAGCCTCTCATCCCTTCAAGGGAGGCGACAAAAAAAATTTCACTTTTTTTCACCCTGAGCAGGAAGATTCTCATCCCCCGGTTGCCTACCCACCACAGAAAGCCCTGTGATTTACTTTATAAATTTATGATTAATAAACAGGCCATTAGAATAAGCCCACAACTTACTTCTCATCTTTGAAACGATTATCTGTAGGTTTATCATCCTCATCGGGATGATGCTCTACGGTGTAGTGGTCATCAGCTTTGCGCTGAAACTCACCATCAAAGGTATTGCCACCGCCCATTGGGCCAGTACCATTGTGAGTAAAACCGCCACCACGATAAATATTCAGATGTGGCATCAGTTTTAGCGTTAACGATTTTTGAATCGGTGGTAATAACAGCAACAAACCGAGGAAGTCGGTGAAGAAGCCGGGGATCAACAGCAAGAAGCCAGCCAGGATCAGCGATACACTTTTAACCATCTCCGCCGCCGGACTTTCCCCGGCAGCCAGTTTTTGCTGCATCTGCATAAAGGTTTTTATCCCCTGGTTACGCACCAGAGAGATCCCCACACAGGAGCTAAGGATCACCAACAGCAGGGTAACCAACACACCCAATACGGCTGCAACCTTGATAAATATCGATATTTCTATATATGCCAATAAAAATATCAGCGCTAACGGTAACCAACGCACCGCATTCTCCTTATTCCAATCATTCAGTATCCCTCATCAGGTAAACCTGCCTGACAGATACCATGAAAACCTTGACCCGGCTGATGCTAACACGCCATTTTCCCTCGATTAGCGGATTGCAGCGTCAGCTCCCCCTTCAACGTGGGTCGACTACAGTAAAATGGTGATGGTTGGCTCTATTTTCAAGTTGCAGCCATACTTTTATTACTAATTAATCTAACTGTGAGAAGAATCACAGATATCAGATCATCTCGATTAATTCCGACCATATAGTGATCTCAGTTCAAGGCTTTTTGTCGCTAAGCAGCATATGATCCTGTCAGCAAGAAGATGAGTGGTTAATCTTTCCGCACTAAAGGTTCATAGCGGCATCATATTGCTCACGGCGGCATTATTAAATTAACAAATACAAAACAAGACAGCACAATAGAGAAGGTTCTCATGTCAAATAACATTCGTATTGAAGAAGACCTGTTAGGTACACGAGAAGTCCCCGCAGAGGCTTACTACGGTGTTCATACCCTGCGTGCGATTGAAAACTTCTATATCAGTAACAGCAAAATCAGTGATGTTCCAGAGTTTGTACGCGGCATGGTCATGGTAAAAAAAGCAGCGGCAATGGCGAACAAAGAGCTACACACTATCCCACGCAAAATCGCGGATATCATTATTCAGGCATGTGATGAAGTTCTGGATAAAGGGAAGTGCATGGATCAGTTCCCGGTTGACGTGTTCCAAGGCGGCGCCGGTACCTCTTTAAACATGAACACCAACGAAGTTCTGGCCAATATCGGTCTGGAGCTGATGGGCCACCAGAAGGGAGAGTATCAATACCTTAACCCTAACGACCATCTGAACAAATGCCAATCCACCAACGATGCCTACCCAACCGGTTTCCGCATTGCGGTTTATACTTCCATCATGAAGTTGATCGAGGCGATTGATCAGTTAAAAGAAGGTTTCGAAAGAAAATCCAAAGAATTCGAAAAAATCCTGAAAATGGGCCGCACTCAGTTACAGGATGCGGTGCCAATGACGCTGGGTCAGGAATTCAAAGCCTTTGCTATCTTATTAAAAGAAGAAACCAAGAACCTGCAACGTACCGCAGAATTGCTGCTGGAAGTTAACCTGGGTGCCACCGCTATCGGTACTGCGCTGAACACACCAGAAGGCTACTCACAGTTAGCAATACAGAAATTATCTGAAATCAGTGGCTTGGCTTGTGTTCCGGCGGAAGACCTGATCGAAGCTACCTCTGACTGTGGCGCTTACGTGATGGTGCACAGTGCGCTAAAACGCCTGGCCGTTAAGATGTCAAAAATCTGCAACGACTTACGTTTGCTGTCATCTGGCCCACGTACTGGCCTGAATGAAATCAATCTGCCAGAATTACAGGCAGGTTCTTCAATCATGCCGGCCAAAGTTAACCCGGTTATCCCTGAAGTCGTTAACCAGGTTTGTTTTAAGGTGATCGGTAACGACACTTGCATTACTATGGCGGCCGAAGCAGGCCAACTCCAGTTGAACGTTATGGAGCCAGTGATTGGTCAGGCTATGTTTGAGTCTATCCATATCCTGACAAACGCCTGTTATAACCTGTTGGAAAAATGCATTAACGGTATTACTGCCAACAAAGAGGTCTGCGAACGTTACGTCTTTAACTCCATCGGTATCGTCACCTATCTCAACCCATTCATTGGCCACCATAATGGTGACATCGTGGGTAAAATCTGTGCAGAAACCGGTAAAAATGTGCGGGAAGTTGTTCTGGAACGCGGCTTGTTGACTGAAGCTGAGCTGGACGACATTTTCTCTGTTGAGAACCTAATGCATCCGGCTTATAAAGCGAAACGTTATACCGATGAAAATGAACAATAAAATAATCATCCGGTAGCCCTGAAAGGCACGCATGCTCCTCTGGACGGCGTGCCTTTTTACTTTCTGGCAAACACAATTTTTTAACTTTAATTTTTCATTTGGATCAAGGAGTAAACACTATGATAGCCGTAGAGTTAGTCATCGTCCTGCTGGCCATTTTTTTAGGGGCCAGATTAGGTGGTATCGGTATCGGTTTTGCAGGCGGCATCGGTGTTTTGGTTTTAGCCATGATTGGCGTTAAACCCGGTAGCATTCCGTTCGATGTTATCTCAATTATTATGGCCGTTATTGCTGCAATCTCTGCGATGCAGGTAGCGGGCGGTATGGATTATCTGGTACAGCAAACTGAAAAGTTACTGCGTAAGAATCCAAAACACATCACCATTCTTGCTCCGCTGGTGACTTATTTTCTGACCATCTTTGCCGGGACAGGTAACATTTCTCTTTCAGCACTGCCCGTGATTGCAGAAGTGGCGAAAGAGCAAGGCATTAAACCTTGCCGCCCTCTGTCCACAGCAGTGGTCTCCGCACAGATAGCCATTACTGCCTCACCGATTTCTGCGGCAGTGGTTTACATGTCTTCCGTTATGGAAGGTCATGGCGTTAGCTATCTGCATCTGCTGATGATAGTCATCCCCTCTACCCTGTGTGCGGTGCTGGTGATGTCGCTGATCGTATCCTTGTGCTTTAACTCCAAACTGTCTGATGACCCTATCTATATCAAACGCTTGGAAGAAGGCTTAGTAACACTGCGTGGCGACACTGTAAAAGTTATCAAGCCACGGGCTAAAACGTCAGTGCTGCTGTTCCTGGCCGGCGTTCTTTGTGTGGTTGCCTACGCGATTATCAACAGCCCAAGTGTCGGTCTGGTTGCAACTCCGCTGATGAATACCACTAACGCCATCCTGATCATCATGCTGAGTGTGGCAACTATCACTACGCTGGTATGCTCGGTTGATACCGATTCAATCCTGAACTCCAGCACCTTCAAAGCCGGTATGAGTGCCTGTATCTGTATCCTGGGTGTAGCCTGGTTAGGTGATACCTTTGTACAGCACAACCTGGAGTGGATTAAAGAAACTGCGGGTAGCCTGATTCAGGCCCACTCATGGTTGCTGGCCGTTATCTTCTTCTTCTGTTCTGCACTGTTGTACTCTCAGGCTGCAACTGCCAAGGCGTTGATGCCAATGGCAATGGCCCTGAACGTGTCACCACTGGCAGCCATTGCTTCTTTCGCGGCGGTGTCTGGTCTGTTTATTCTGCCAACCTACCCAACATTGGTAGCCGCGGTACAAATGGATGACACTGGTACCACGCGTATTGGTCGTTTCGTGTTTAACCATCCATTCTTCATCCCTGGCACCATCGGGGTGGCGCTGGCCGTTTGCTTCGGCTTTGTGATGGGCAGTCTGGTTCTGTAAGCGTTTCGGGGCGCAATTCATTTGCGCCCCACTCACATCAACAATCTTCCTCTACAACGCTCATTGGCAACTTTCATCGAATCCATCTCACTGTTACATAAATCATCTTCTGACCTGCCCACGCTTCGCGCTATAGTATTCAGGCAAGTATTCAGGTAACGCGTATATTCAGCACGTTACGCTCCGCTTCGTCATATAAGCCGCGCGACCGATGAGGTTAAGATGTCTGATTGTGATGCAATTGTGGTATTGTGCACCGCCCCTGATGAAGCCAGCGCGCAAGATTTAGCCGCGCAGGTTCTGGGTGAGAAATTGGCCGCCTGTGCCACGCTGTTGCCCGGTGCAACCTCGATTTACTATTGGGAAGGTAAGCTCCAGCAAGAGTATGAAGTGCAACTCTTGTTTAAGAGCGATACAGATCATCAGCAAGCCCTTCTCAGTTACATCAAACAACATCACCCTTACCAGACACCGGAATTACTGGTGCTGCCGGTTCGGGGCGGAGATAAAGATTACCTGTCATGGCTCAACGCTTCATTACTCTGATTCTGCTGCTGTGTAGTGCTTTATTCGCACCGCACAGCGCACAGGCTTCACTATTTGGTGAGAGCTCCTCTCTTGACCAAAAAAGCAGCCAGAGCCGGTTTCTTCCGGTCGATAGGGCGTTTGCCTTTGATTTTCGCCAACAAGGCGACCAGCTCACACTGAGTTGGCAGATTCATCCCGACTATTATCTGTATCGCCAGCAAATAAAAATTGTGCCACAGCACGCCACTCTCGGGGAATTTACTCTGCCAGAGGGTATTGCGCATCATGATGAGTTCTACGGTGAAGTGGCGATTTTCAAACAGCAGCTCGTGCTGAAAATCCCGATTTCGCAGGCTGCGGAAGGCGCGAGTGTCAGTGTCACCTATCAGGGCTGCGCCGAAGCTGGTTTCTGTTACCCGCCAGAAGTACGGGTGGTGCCGCTTAATGCCGTTATCGCAAGCTCTGCAACCGCCGCCGTTAACCCACAGGGCACGGCACAGCCCCGCCAAGAAAGCGCGCCCATACCGGCTGAATTACCCTTCTCACCACTATGGGCGCTGTTAATTGGTATCGGCATCGCCTTTACCCCCTGCGTATTGCCAATGTATCCGCTGATTTCCGCCATTATTCTTGGCCGTGAAAAGCCCCACAGCCAGCGGCGAATATTGATACTGGCGGTGGTGTACGTGCAGGGCATGGCGTTGACCTATACCTTGCTCGGTTTGGTGGTGGCGGCGGCTGGCTTACAATTTCAGGCCGCACTGCAACACCCGTATGTGTTGATTGGGCTATCGGTGCTGTTCGTATTATTAGCGCTATCGATGTTTGGCCTCTATTCGCTGCAACTGCCCTCGTCACTGCAAACCCGGTTGGTGCAGTGGAGTAGCAGCCAACGTGGCGGCTCGCTGGCCGGTGTCTTTGCCATGGGCGCACTGGCGGGCCTGATTTGCTCGCCGTGCACCACCGCGCCCCTCAGCGCCATTTTGCTGTATATCGCGCAAAGCGGAAATATGTTGGCCGGTGGCGGTACGTTGTATTTGTATGCGTTAGGTATGGGTATTCCACTGGTAGTTGTAACGCTGTTTGGCAACAAGCTGATCCCACGTAGCGGCCCATGGATGCAATATGTCAAAGAAGCTTTCGGCTTTGTGATTCTGGCGCTGCCGGTATTTCTGCTGGAAAGAGTACTGGGTGATGTCTGGGGCTTGCGTTTATGGAGCCTGCTGGCCATCGCCTTCTTCGGCTGGGCATTTGTACTCAGCCTTAAAGCCCATTCTGGCTGGGCGCGGGCCTTACAGTTGTTGCTATTGGCAGCACTGTTAATCGCTGCCCGCCCGTTACAGGATTGGGCTTTTAATGGCAACACACAGCAGATTGAAATCAAACACTTAACCTTCCAGCCAGTGGCTAATTTGCCGCAATTACAGGCTGCATTAGCGCAAGCGCAGGGCAAGCCGGTGATGCTGGATTTGTATGCCGACTGGTGCGTGGCCTGTAAAGAGTTTGAGAAATATACCTTCAGTGATAGCTATGTTCAGCGCCAGCTCGTGGATACTGTGCTCATTCAGGCTGATGTTACCAGCAACAGCGCCGAACATGCAGCGATGTTGAAAGAACTCAAGGTGTTGGGCTTACCGACTATTCTATTTTTTGATGCGCAGGGTAAAGAAATTCCCGCCGCCAGAGTGACCGGTTTTATGAACGCCGCTGAGTTCTTAGCACATTTGCAGCAAACCATGCCGCGCTAAACCATGTGAATGGTCTGGCGCGGTAGGTTATCAATTACTGCACGGTAGCCGCATCGGATAAGCGCTTTTTCATCTGGCTATATTGTTGCTCAACATAGTGCTCCGCCGCGTTTTGATCACTAATCGCCTCAACCTTAACGGCACAATGCTTGAATTCCGGTGTTTTTGACACCGGATCAACATGATCCACCGTCAACTCATTACAAGCACCAATCCACCACTGATAGGTCATATACACCGCCCCCAGGTTGGCTCGATCGGTAACACTGGCACGGGCGATCACTCTGCCACGCCGCGAGGAGATCCAGATCAGTGCCTGATCAACCACACCGAGCTGGCTGGCATCCTCTGGGTGTATTTGTACATAGCCAGGCTCATCTGCCAGAATCTTCAATGTGGCGCAGTTACCGGTCATAGAGCGGCAACTGTAGTGGCCCACTTCCCGCACGGTGCAAAGTGCCAGTGGGTAATCAGGGTTAGTCTGCTCATGGGGCGGTTGCCATGGTGCACAACTGAGTAAGCCTTTACCGTCCTCAGTAGCAAACTGGCTATCAGTATAGAGATACGGCGTGCCGGGGTGATCTTCTGTCGGGCAAGGCCATTGAACATAACCCAAACCGGCCATTTTCTCGTAGGTTGCACCATAGAAGGGTGGGCACAGGTTGCGCATTTCATCCCAAATTTGGCGAGTGTTTTGATACGCCATTGGGTAACCCATTGCCGTGGATATCAGGCTAATTATTTCCCAGTCAGGCTTCACATCGCCTTTCGGCTCGATGGCTTTGTTAAAATGCTGGAAGCCACGATCGGCGCTGGTATAAACCCCTTCATGTTCACCCCACGAGGTCGCCGGGAGTACCACATCCGCCAATTCGGCGGTTTTAGTCATAAAGATATCCTGGACCACCACCAGCTCTAATGCCTCGAACGCGGCGCGCATTGCAGCCAAATCAGGTTCGGTCTGGATTGGATCTTCACCAAACACGTAATAGGCTTTCAACTTGCCTTCTGCAACTTTATGCGGCACATCAGTAATCGAGTAACCAATATGCGCGGGTAACTCAGGCACTCCCCAGGCAGCAGCGAAGCGGCTTCTGGCTTCATCATCAGTCACTTTCTCATAACCGGGGAAGGTATTGGGTAGCACGCCCATATCACACGCGCCCTGCACATTATTTTGGCCGCGTACCGGCCCGACACCGACATTTGGCCGCCCCAGATTACCGGTTAATAACGCCAGCGAAGACAAGCCCTTAACCACATCGACCGCCTGCCCCCATTGGGTGACGCCCATGCCCCACAAGATAGTGGCCGCCGGAGCAGCAGCATAAGTGCGCATGGCCTGTCGTACCGCTTGCGCCGGCAAGCCAGTAATGTGTTCAACATCCTCCGGGCGGTAATCTGCCACTCCAGCTTGCAGGTCTTCAAAACCGCGCGTATGTGCACGGACATAATTAGCGTCGTACAGTTTTTCTTCAATCAGCACATAGATAAAGGCATTCACCAGTGCCATATTCGCGCCATTTTTCAGTGCCAACCATTGATCAGCAATACGGGCGGTTTCAATATGGCGAGGATCGCAGACGATCAGTTTGGCTCCCTTGTTTTTGGCCTTGAGGATCCGTCTGGCAACAATCGGGTGAGAGTCAGCCGCGTTATAACCAAACACCAACACACAGTCGGTATTTTCAATCTCACCAATCGAGTTACTCATCGCCCCATTGCCCAGCGTTTGCTGCAATCCGGCTACCGAGGGGCCATGACACAGGCGAGCGCAACAATCGATATTGTTGGTGCCGATGGCGGCACGTGCCAACTTCTGCATCACATAGTTGGCCTCATTGCCTGGCCCCCTTGAGGAGCCAGTCATCATGATGGCATCCGCACCATGGCGTTTTTTTATTGCTTTGAGTTTGGTGGTAATAAAGGCAATGGCTTCTTGCCAGCTCACACGCTGAAATGCCTCACCCCGCTTATGCCGTAACAATGGCGCGCTCAGTCGTGGGGTTAGCAACCGGGTATCGTTGAGGAAATCCCAGCCATAGTAACCTTTCAGGCATAACTCCCCCTGATTTGTGACACCATTAGCCGGCTGGGCACCAACAATTTTGCCATCCTCAACCAATAAATTTAATTTGCATCCAGAGCCGCAATAAGGGCAGACCGTGAGGATCTTTTCCATTTTATTATCCTTATGACCACAAAGGTTACCGGACGATACCCGGCGCAGCACCACGAGCAGCGCGCAATTGTCTGTCCCGCTGTAGCGTTTCCAACGCCATCGGCGTTACCAATTTCAATGCTTTGGTTGGGCAGACTTCTATACAGGCTGGGCCTGCCTCACGAGAATGGCATAAATCACATTTATGCGCTTGCGCCCGGACCATTGCGTCATGGCTTGCCTGCTCAACCATATTCATCGCCCCGAATGGGCAGACCAACATGCAGGTTTTGCAGCCAATACAGCGAGATGCCATTACCTGAACCCCATGATTGCCAGTGACAATGGCACCGTTCGGGCAGGAGTTCTCGCAGGGCGCATCTTCACATTGATGACACAAGATTGGGGTGCTGACGGCAAAGCTTTTCATTACACTCAGGCGCGGATGAAACTGCTCTGGCGTAATGGTGCTGACGTTATTATTGGTACTGTGTGCCACCACACAGGCAATTTCACAGGTGCGGCAACCAATGCACTGCGTCATATCGGCGATTACAAATCGGTTCATCTTCTCTCCTGGCCGCCGGGGTTATAAAACATTGAGATAATAAGCAATGCTTTCGGCCGCTTTGCGCCCCTCGGCAATGGCCGTGACAATCAGATCTGCGCCACGCACGATGTCACCACCCGCAAAGATTTTTGGGTTACTGGTTTGATACGGGTAACCGGAAATCGTCGGTGCGACCACTCGCCCCTGCTTATCCAGCACCACATTGTGTTCCGCCAGCCACGACATACGGTGCGGGCTAAAACCAAAGGCCATAATTACCGCGTCGGCCGGAATAATGTGCTCGGAGCCGGTGATTGGGCGGGCCTGCCGCCGCCCTTTAGCATCTGCCTGCCCCATTTCAGTTCGAACCATTTTGATACCAGTAACCTGCCCCTGTTCATCCACCTCAATCTTTTGTGGCTGAAGATTGAACATAAATTCGGCCCCCTCCTCGCGCGCATTTTTCACCTCTCGCTTGGAGCCAGGCATGTTCTTTTCATCACGACGGTAAGCACAAATCACGCTGCTAGTACCATGGCGCAACGAAGTACGTACACAATCCATCGCAGTATCGCCGCCGCCCAAAACCACTACCCGTTGGTTTTCCATGCTGACATAAGGGTGAGCACCACTGCCCGCGTACCCCATCAGGTGTTGGGTATTGCCGATCAGGAATGGCAATGCATCGTAAACCCCTTGAGCATCCTCATTTTCCAACCCGGAGCGCATTGAACGGTATGTTCCCACGCCGAGGAATAGGGCATCGAAATCACTAAGCAGGCTCTCCATGGTGATATCCCGCCCAATCTCGGTATTTAGGCAGAACTCGACACCCATCTCGCTAAAAATCTCACGCCGACGGGTCATCACACCTTTCTCTAATTTGAATGCCGGAATACCAAAGGTTAACAAACCACCGATTTCGGGATAACGATCAAACACCACCGGTGTAATGCCGTTACGGACCAGAATATCCGCACACCCTAACCCCGCAGGCCCTGCACCGATGATAGCAACACGTTTACCCGTGGGTTTGACTTGCGACATATCCGGCCGCCAGCCGGTGGCTAATGCCGTTTCCGTAATATGCCGTTCAATCTGACCAATCGTCACTGCGCCATCGTGGTCGTTTAAAGTACAAGCTTGTTCACACAAACGGTCCTGCGGGCAAACTCGGCCACATATCTCTGGCAAACTACTGGTTTGGTGGGATAACTCAGCTGCTTCATGAATACGGCCCTGATGAGCCAATGAAATCCATTTCGGGATAGCGTTATGTAGCGGGCAGGTCCACTGACAGATGGTCTTATCACCGCAATTTAAACAACGTTCAGCCTGCTCATGGATTTGGCCTTCAGTGAACGGCAGATAGATCTCGGCAAAACTTGCCTTACGCTCCGCCAGTGGGATTTTTTTAGGCTCAAGGCGTGGTGTTCGTGGCCGCTGCAATAGATTAACCGGTGCCGCATCACGAATATTTTTGCTCAGTGGGCAGAATGAGTGCGCCGCGCCAGCAGAAGTAGCACTACTGAACAAACGGCCATTGTGCTCATTCAATGCGGTGCGCTGGCGCTTTTGCTGCTGTTGCCGGAGTAGATAATGTTGATCAACCAGTGTCAGGGCCTGCGTCGGACAGGTTTTGATACAAGCAGGGCCATCGGGCTGATCAATACAAAGGTCGCATTTCTGTGCTTCAGTACGTTGATAGGCATCGGCCAGACGATGACTCGCAGGTTGTACCGTCTCGGTGACCACCGTCATCATGCCAAACGGGCAGGCGATCATGCAGGTTTTGCAGCCGATACATTTTTCCTGAATAACCTGAACACTGTTATTCAACTCAACGATGGCACCATTCGGGCAAGTGCTGGCACAAGGGGCATCTTCACAATGGTGACAAAAGACCGCAGTGGCACTTTGGTTACCTTTAAATACTTTCACCCGAGGTGTGAAATAGTCAGGTTTATCAGGGAATGTCCCCTCATGATGAGCGACAACACAAGCTACTTCACAGCTGCGACAGCCAATACAACTTTCGGCGTCAGCCACAATAAATGGATTCATCTTATTTCTTCCCAGAAGTCACGCCATTGCCGGATAAATAATTATTATTTGCAACAACTATTCACAACTCTATCAAATCATTAACCTTACAAACATAGTGTCTATAATATTGTATTATTACAATTAATTTTTAATGCAAAAGAATCGTGCCATTGCTGATATTTCGGGATAATTAAATAGGCAAATGCACGAAGATAAAGAGTAATAAATAGTG
>NZ_JAZGQA010000070.1:0-20957 GCF_048593855.1 Yersinia sp. 2542 StPb PI | reverse complement strand
CAATTTATTAATACAGATACGCCATACATATGCATTTGATAGTAATTTGGTGCTTGCCATCTTGGTCAAAAAAGAATAAAAATACAAAAATACCGAATAAAAATTCAAAAAGGGTCTGCCGTGAAGGAACGTAGTACTGAACTGGTCCAGGGATTTCGCCACTCAGTTCCCTATATCAACGCGCACCGTGGCAAGACATTCGTTGTCATGTTGGGTGGCGAGGCGATTGAGCATGAAAACTTCGCGAATATCGTCAATGATATCGGTTTGTTGCATAGCCTTGGGATCAGGTTGGTCGTGGTATACGGTGCACGCCCACAGATCGACAGCAATTTGGCACAGCATCATTACGAACCTATTTATCACAAGCATACCAGGGTAACAGATGCCCGAACTCTGGAAATGGTGAAACAAGCAGCCGGCCTATTGCAGTTGGATATCACTGCAAGACTATCAATGAGTCTCAATAATACCCCGCTACAAGGCGCGCATATTAATGTAGTCAGTGGCAACTTCATTATTGCTCAGCCGCTGGGTGTGGATGATGGTGTCGATTATTGTCATAGCGGGCGTATTCGTCGTATCGATGAAGAGGCAATTCACCGTCAATTAGATAATGGCGCAATCGTGTTACTAGGCCCGGTTGCTGTATCGGTGACCGGCGAGAGCTTTAATCTCACATCAGAAGAAGTTGCCACCCAGTTGGCTATCAAACTGAAAGCAGAAAAGATGATCGGTTTCTGTTCATCCCAAGGGGTGACTGACAGTGAAGGTGACATTATTTCAGAGCTGTTCCCGAATGATGCTCAAAAACGGATTGAAGATCTGGAACAAAAGGGTGATTACAACTCCGGTACGGTACGCTTCCTACGTGGTGCAGTGAAAGCTTGCCGTAGCGGTGTACGCCGGAGCCATTTACTGAGTTATCAGGAGGATGGAGCGCTAGTCCAAGAGCTATTCTCCCGCGATGGTATCGGTACACAGATTGTTATGGAGAGTGCTGAACAAGTGCGCCGCGCTACCATCAATGATATTGGTGGCATACTTGAATTGATTCGCCCGCTGGAACAACAAGGCATTCTGGTGCGTCGTTCGCGGGAGCAGCTTGAAATGGAAATCGACAAATTCACGATTATTGAACGGGATAATTTGACGATTGCCTGTGCAGCGCTCTATCCGTTCCCTGAAGAACAAATAGGTGAGATGGCCTGCGTGGCAGTACATCCTGACTATCGCAGCTCTTCTCGGGGAGAAATGCTATTAAAGCGCGTTGCTAATCAAGCGCGGCAGATGGGGCTTAAAAAGCTTTTTGTACTCACCACCCGCAGTATTCACTGGTTCCAAGAACGCGGTTTTACACCTGCCGAAGTAGAGGTTTTACCGATTCAGAAGCAGGAACTGTATAACTATCAGCGGCGCTCAAAGATTCTGTTGGTTGATTTGTAGCCGTATTGATTATAAATATTGCGACCAAATGCTTTATCAGGGTTTTATTTAATTTATTCCCAACATAATTAGCGTTACAGGGAGGCCGCAAGCAGCGGCCCCCCTTGCCAGACCAAGGAATGGTCCGCGTAACGTGTTCCTTGTGGCTTCAAGCAGCAAACGTATAACTCACGTCAATGCATTCAAACGATCCACTAACCCACTCAGACGAAGAGTCGGTGTGCATATCGCATTGCCCAATATCGTATCGCTACAATACAGAGTTAAACGCTGGCGGGCGCGAGTGATCGCGGTATAAACCAATTCGCGCGTTAATACCGGCATAAAAGTATTCGGTAATACCAGGGCGGTATGTTCAAACTCCGATCCTTGCGACTTATGAACTGTCATGGCATAAGCCGTTTCATGGCTGGGAAGACGGCTGGGTTGCACCGATTTTATGTTGCCATCCGGCAACTGGAAATGCACCCGTAGCTCTCCTTCATCGTCATATAACGCGATACCAATATCGCCATTAAAAAGACCTAACGCACTGTCATTAAGCCCGATCATCACCGGCCGACCGGCATACCAACGCCCAGATGGACCAGGTGCACGCTCAATTAACCTCTTGCGATGCAACAACTGCTCAATACGCTCATTCAAGCCACTGACGCCAAATGGCCCACTTCGCAATGCACACAACAATTGATAACGACCAAATGCCGCCAGCACATCCCCAGCATGCGCACCTGTAGCTGCCAATTGGAGGTAATGCTGATAGCCCGCAACGCAATCCTCCAGCAACCGTTGGTAGTCATCTGAATCCGTCAGAGAAAAATGTTCAATATCTGAATAGGCCCCCTTTAATACTGATAATGCATCCCGATACTTGCCTGCATTAACCGCTAAAGCGAGCTGCCCGATACCCGATTTCTCATCAAACCGATAGCTCTTACGCAATAAACACAAGCTATCACGCACATTGACCGTATCCGTAGAGACTGCTCCAATCGGTATATTTCCGGCCAATGTGCATCCTGTCAGCCGTGCTAACTGTTCTGCACGAGCCTTGCTATAACCCAACTCAGCAAAGCGACAAATATCCCCCAATACCGCCCCGGCCTCAACCGAAGCTAACTGATCTCGGTCCCCGAGGAAAATGACTTGAGCTTTAGCGGGCAAAGCGGCAATTAGCCGCGCCATCATGGGTAAATCCACCATAGACGCTTCATCTACCACCAGCACATCAAGATTTAGTGGATTACCTCGGTGATAACGCAAACGTTGACTGTTTGGTTGAGCACCTAATAAACGGTGCAGAGTGGATGCTTGATCTGGGAATAACTTGCGCTCGGCATCTGTAAGTGTGAGTTGGCGGATGGCATTCCCCAATGACTCAGTCAGCCGCGCAGCGGCTTTACCCGTTGGGGCAGCAAGCTGGATACGTAAACGCTGCCCTTGGCTAAGCTGTATCAGCGCAGTTAATAGCTTGGCTACTGTGGTGGTTTTCCCCGTTCCCGGCCCACCAGAAATCACCGAGATACGGCGAGTAGCGGCTACTGCGGCGGCCACCTTTTGCCAGTCAATCTCCGTGTCTGACCGACCAAATAGGCGGTCCAGTGTCTCTGTTAATAGGCTTTCGTTAATCCCCCTGGCCTCATTAACGAATAAAGCGGTATTGTCACTGGCAATAAACCGCACCACATCACCTTCGTACTGCCACATCCGTTGGAGATACAAACGTTCATTTTGCAACACCAACGGCGTTGGCAATGAGCCATCACTGACCGCTGGAGAATTATTTAATCCTTGTATCCAACGCGACAGCTCTGGAGCACCAGCAGCCAGCCATAATGCTTGAGATAACCCAGCCTGCCGCCCACCAAACAGTTGTTCTGGTTGCAGATAACTTAATGGCAGGCACACATGCCCGGCTCCCGCCTCGGCGCTGAGAATAGCCGCCGCCAATTGCAGCATAGGGTCATCATCTCCTGCAATCATGCGAGAAAATTGAACATCCAGAGGGCGTAGTAAGTGGTCACGAACCGCTTGGTCCAGTAGAACCATCATCTTGATGAATCCTCATCTGCCTGAGCTGTACCACTTTCATGACCTGAAAGTAGAACGACCTCATTGCCACTGAATAAACAATCCATTCCTTCAATCAGCTCCTGTTCAGGGCGACAACTAAAGATACCGTTACCCGGATGTTGTTTATCGACACCACGCAAGAAGAGATAAATGACACCCCCGAAGTCCCGTTGATAGTCATAATCGCCCAAGCGATGACGTAAATAGCGGTGTAAAGCCAAGGTATAAAGCTGATATTGCAGATCATAACGATGCTCAGCCATCGCTTGGGCCATCAATTGTGCGGTATAAGCACTACTGTCTTCCCCCAGCCAGTTAGATTTGTAATCTAATAAGTAATACTTACCCTGCCAGCAGAAAACCAAGTCAATAAAGCCCTTAAGCATCCCTCTGACTTGCTGAAAATCTAACACCGGACACTGACGTGAGAGCGGGTCATAATGCTTGATTAAGGCATCTAATTGATTAGCGCGTAACAAAGTATCGATAGGCAAATAAAACTGTAATTCCGCCTGCTTACTCTCCGGCGTCAATCCTGCCAGAGTTACGCCTGCATCGTTAAGGGGGACGTGCATAATGTCACTTAGCCATTGATACAACATTGGCGACCATTGTTCACCAAAGCCCTGTTGCTGTAGTTGCTGCGCCAGCCAGTCTGGCTCAATAGGTTGGCTAAAATCTAATGGCTCAAGTAAATCATGCAGGAAAGTCCCCGGTGCCGCCCCCCGCGGGAAGGTATGGGGCGTTAAATCGGCTGCGGTGATGAGTGCCTGCTCACCGACGGCATCGCTATCTAGCCGTGGCAATAGCTCCTGTAAAGGGAGATTCAGAACCTGCGATTTGGCACCATGCTGCTGTAGGCCGGAATAACTGGTAACCCGCCAAAAGTCGTGCATTTGTCGGTTAAACTGGCGCGCGGCGAGTTCTGGCAAAACTTCAGGCCGTGGCTGCCAAGCTGTAGCGTCAGGACGTTCCGCCAGTGAGACCGAAATATCACCGCCCGAAAATGTGGTTAGCTCCGCCAACTTATCCGCCAGATATTGCGCGTCGCCAGCTTGTCCATGTTGAACCAAATAGCCTAAAGCGCTAAGGTGCATGTCGCTTTCGCCCTGTTTTTTCCGCCCGCCTTTAATCAGCGGCGCAATACCGATACTACAATGATAAACCGCGCGGGTCAGCGCAACGTAGAGTAACCGTAAGTCTTCTGCCAACCGCTCTTCTTCCGCCAAAGCCTGGCTCTCTTCATCAGCATTCAGATCAAGCAAAGCCTCAAAGCTATGACGATCGTGATATAGCACGTCCTGCTGCTGACGGAAATTGCCGACAAAAGGGAGCCAAACCAACGGATACTCCAACCCTTTTGATTTATGAATTGTAATCACCTGTACCAAATGGCGATCACTTTCCAAACGCAATTGTTGATTATCTGACTGATGATTTGGTTGTGCTATTTGTTGTGCCAGCCAACGGATTAGTGCGTGCTCACTATCAAGCTGTGATGCGGCCTCTTGTAATAACTCTCCCAAATGCAGTAAGTCTGTCAGCCGACGCTCCCCACCAGGGGTCGCCAACAAGTTTTCAGCTAAATGGCGCTGTGCCATTATTTCCCGCAGCATAGGAAGCACACCACGGCGCTGCCAATGTTGGCGATAGCCATCGAATTCATCGACCAGAGAATCCCAAGCCCGTTCATCGTGATTCAATGCATCCAGCATCTGTGCATCCAACCCTAGCATCCCGGTAGCCATCGCACTGCGTAAGGCTCTTTCCTGCTCAGGGGCCAATGCAGCTTGCAATAACCACAATAGATCTTTGGCTTCTGCAGTATCAAAAACACTGTCGCGATTGGATAAGTAAACCGATGGAATAGCTAAGGTACTCAGTGCATCTCGAACCAGCGCAGCCTCTGCCCGGCTACGAACCAAAATAGTAATATCAGATGCCTGAACCGGCCTTGAGCCTGTCGTTGTCACTAATTGCGCCAGCCCATTCTGCCCATCCACCAGCCAGTCACGGATTTGACTGGCACACTGCCTGGCCATCAATTGCTGGTATTCACTAACCCCAACCCCTTCACCCGGTTGCAGCCAAAAAGAGATGGCTGGTTGTTTTTTCCCTTTAATTTCAAAAGATAGACAGCTATTTTTTTCAGCCGCCGCCACCTTGATAAAGGGGATTTGTTCAAACAGAAAAGGAACCTCAACCGAACTAAAAAGCCTGTTTACTGATTGAACCATCGGGAAAGAGGAACGCCAATTGGTCTCTAACGTGTAGTGGGCACTTACTTCTGAACGAGCACGAATATAGGTAAAGATATCTGCGCCACGGAAAGCATAAATAGCCTGTTTAGGGTCGCCAATCAGTAATAAACCACACTCACCTTGGTTACCATAAAGCGTGTGGAAAATACGGTATTGCTGAGGATCGGTATCCTGAAACTCATCAATCATTGCAACTGGATAACGGGTACGAATAGATTGAGCTAACAACTCACCACCTGGCTGCTGTAATGCCACATCCAATTTACTGAGCAAGTCATCAAAACCCAATTCTGCCCGCTGCCGTTTCTCCTGCTGGACGGAAGTTCGTATCTCGCTAATTGCACGGGCTAAAATCAAATCTCTTAGTGTCAAAGGTTGTTCGAAGATGCGGTCTATCGCACTGAACACCGAGTGTTGGGGGATCGCACCTTTTTTGGTTTTCTCAGATAATATCGATTGGCGAAACTTTTCCAGCTCTTTAGGTAACTGATAATCACCGGTTTCCTGCTCTGCCCATATAGCGACCTTTTCTAGCCAGTTAGGTAAGTATCGGCTGCTGTAGCTGCGCTTATCAACGCCAGATGCACTAATTAAAGCTTCCAACTCATGAGCCACCGCACGCCATTGCGCTTTGACAGTATCAATTTGCACAACTATTTGCTGATGCCGACTGAGTATCGTTTCATCATCACCAGGTGCTTGCCGAAATTTTGGTGTTTCACCTTGTAAATAAGCAGCAAGGTCTTTGAGCAATGCCTCCGGCCCGCTCCATTCCTGGCTGACTGCGCGTGCAACAGCCAATGGAAGCGGATAGCAGTGACGCCGCCAAAAATCGGCACAGGCCTGTCTGCGTAAGGGCTGTTCATCCTGAACCAATGTTTGTTCAAACAAGATGCCAGATTCAAAAGCATTGTTCGTCAGCATTCTCTGACAAAAACCGTGAATGGTATAAATTGCGGCTTCATCCATCTGACGCTCAGCAGTAAGTAACTGTGCTGCCGCCTCGCCCAGATCACTAATTTCAGTTAATAAAGCCTGATGCATTAGGTCATCACTGACTCCCCGTACGCAAGCAATACGCAACCCATGGATATTGTCGCGAATTCGCCCCCTCAACTCTTCAGTTGCCGCCTCAGTAAAGGTCACCACCAGGATTTCCTCTACTGTCAGGGGACGACTGAATGCTGCCGCCCCTCCCAAACCAAGCAGCAATCGCAGATAAAGAACCCCAATGGTAAAAGTCTTACCAGTACCGGCAGAGGCTTCAATCAGCCTCTCACCGTATAAGGGGAGCGTCAGCGGCTCCAGCCGCTGGGGAGTCATTGATGTCATGGAGCTAATACCTTCTGCGGCAGGGTAGCCTGCAAGGCAGATGTTGTCGGATAGGTCGTCCATCCTTTAAGCACCGCATATCCGCCAGCCGTTTGCCCCTGACCTTTAACTTGAGAAAGCAGTGCCAGACCTTGCGGTTTAATAACCGCTTGCTGGAAGAAATCAGCTAATACAGTGCTATTAAGTTGCTTCACCTGAGCAATCATTTTTTCGCGACTATCAAACGCAAAATTATTACGATTGAAATCATTACTGTAACGACTAGCCTCTTCATCCAGAGTTTGTGGTCGTTGCAGTAATTGGTTAATTAACCCTTGTTTATATTGTTCAAAATCAGCAGGTTTCATTTCACGCAGGCGCTTTTCTGCCTGTGGATAGAAAGCAAGATAGCGTTGATAAAGGTAATCAGGTTGCTTGCTGTTACTTTGCAGCAAGAACCCCAAGCCCCACTGGCGGCCAACCGACATCGGGAAGGCAAATACCGCATAGCCGAGTTGCTCTTCGGTTCGTAATTGATCATAGAACCACGGTTGAACAATTTGCCCCAGCAAAGCACTACGCGCCATACCATCAATTTCCGTATAGCCGGTTGGAACATAGACTGCCGCCAGCGCAGCATCAGAACTGCTGCCAAGCCGCTCCATATTGGCCAGTTGAGCCTTATCAACAACAACATCCTCGCCGGTCCACCAAGTGGTTCCCGTCAAAGCCAATTGTTTTCTCAACGATTCAGCCAGAGCGGTAACTTGCTGGGTGGTCATATTACCCACTGCCAATACTTCCAGCGCAGATTGCTTCAGCAAGCTATCACGATAAGTCAGCACATCTTGCACGCTGATAGTATCAAGCAATTTGCGCCGTTCGCTGCGTTCAGAATAAGGAACATGAGACAGCAATTTCGCTGGCTGAATCGCCAGTTCATAAGCTTTGCCTTTCTCAGCCACGTCCAACTGCTCGCGATACCAAGATTTAGCCTGCACTAATTGATCTTCTGTTGGCGTGAAGCTGGAATAACCTTCAACCAGCGTGGTTAGCAATTGTGGCATCCGCTGTGTGAAGCCATTAGCACTGACATATAAACCGTTGTTAGGGGCGGTTGAGAAGCTGATTCCGCCGATCGAAGCCTGATAGCTCAGTTCATCCAGTGAAAGGCCGGCCAGATAATCAGTCAGGGCGAAGAGTACCTGATGGCGGGCGGTATCCAACGCATGAGGATTGCGGAAAGCCAGCGCGATATCGGCTTTCGGTTCATCAGCAAAATACTGACTTGGCATGTAAAACACCCGTAACCCCGGTTGTTCCACAACATTCTGTGGCCGGATGATATTTTTATCTGCTTTGATCAGCGTAAAGTCATCTGGGATGTAGGGGTTAAGTGCCGGTAGGCTCAGAGTGATATTCTCCCCAAGTTGTTGCCAGTCTTTCATCTCTTGTGGGCTAATTTTATTGACCTGATAAGGGGCATCAACAAAATAGGCCACTTTATTGTGAGGCTCTTCAGGGCTGACAAACCAGATCCGCGCATTCTCTGGCGTCATTTCAGCCAACCGGGCAGCAATGGCTTTGGGATCATAATGATCCGCCAGATAGGGCGCATCAAGCACATGTGCGACAGGTACTCGCAACATCATATCCACCAGCCACTCGATGTAATCCATATCCCGCGTGATTGAGGGATAACGGAAATCCAGATTTAAAACATGGGCTATCTCATCGAAATAGCTCTGTTTAATGCCGTCTTTTTGCAACATTTTGATGTAATCAAAGATAGCGGCCACCACGACGTCACGTTTGGCCAGACCTTTATCCGTAAGTGATACCGAAATAGAGAACACCCCACCATTACGGTCTACCATTGGGTCGGCACCGGCATTAATAGCATCTGCCAGCCCCTGTTTTTGTAGCCAGTCGGACAACGTATCTTTACTGCGATTACCAATCAAATAGCTAACATAGGTATCTGTTTTGCTGCGAAATTCTGCGCTATTGTTCTCAATGCGAAAGTCTATTTTTAACTGTTTACGTGGTTGGGCTGGAACATAATGAATAATAATACCGGTTTGGTCCGGTGTTACAGCAGGTACCGTGATTGGAGGAACTTTTGCCTCCCGATTCGGAATCCGGCCAAAGGTATCAGCCGCTAATTGTGCCAACTGCTCCAGAGACTGATTGCTATACAGCACCCCCACCATCAAATTGGCAGAATAGTAACGATGATAAAAACTCAGCAGCTCATCATGTAATTTGCCATCAGGCTTGTCTTTCAGCGTATCAAGATTACCCCCCGAAAAACGCGCACTAGGATGTGCTGGATTAAGAGTTTCAGCATTAACTTGCGCCATGCGCATCCCATCGCGCGAGCGGGCCATCGTCAATTCAGCATTGACCGCATTACGTTCACGATCAGCATTGATAGGGTCTAACAAAGGCTGTGCAATAGCATCGGCTAAACGCTCAACTGCCGGAGCTAATGCATCATTTTCAATTTCAAAATAAAAGGCGGTTCGATAAGAAGCCGTACTCGCATTATGGCTACCGCCATGCTTTTTCAGAAACTCGGCAAAACTGCCTGGTTCAGGAAAACGCGTAGAACCCATCAATAACATGTGTTCCAGATAATGAGCTAAGCCCAACTGGTTATTGGGATCTTCCAATGATCCGACAGGCAACGCCAGTGCTGCCAGGGATTTAGGTGCTTGCGCATCAGAAACTAGCAATACCGTCATACCATTAGGCAACTTTATTGCCTGATATTTACGCAGGTCATGTTCACTTTTGTGAATGGCTTCTGCCAGAGGTTGCCACGCAGGCGCAGCAGCCCAACTGAGAGGTGCCAGCAAACCTAATAAGAAAAATATACCCATGATGCGGGCAAACTGTTTATGCATTCCGTTTCTCCCCTAACCCCTTAAAAATTACCGCTTAAAGCCGCAGCCAACTTTCTGGTATTGATATGTATGAAAGCCTGGTTTGGCCATCAGCAGTTCTCACGCCTTATTATGGCGGGCAATCGGTAATAAATAACGTTCCGTTTCATGTAATATCTTGTCGAGATGTGGATTATCCATCAGGCGGAACACCCTTTGCACATAGCTATCCTCACCTTCACCTGCAACTCGCTGATCACCCTGCCAAACTTGTAAAAGTTTCATGCGGGCTTTAGTTTGTGTTTCTTCATCCCACAAAATCTGACCTGACTCGCGTTCAAAGCACTGGCTCAGCCATGCCCAACCACTTTTGCTCAGCAATAACAGTGGTTCACACATTCCTTGCTGATACCCACTGATTAACTGTTGTAAATAGTGATGAGCCTCATCACGGACCAAAGAATCATAGCGCCATGCAGTTCCTTTGCGACCATACATCCGGCTTTGCCCCTCACCTCCACCAGCACAATAGACCAGATGTTCAATCCATAATAAGAGCCCGTCTATCGCCGTTAATGCCGCGGGACGCCAACGAATTAATCCATCTTCCTGAACCTGATGAATCCAACCTGTAAGGGTGATGTCACCCAATTCGATATTTAGCTCAATGCTATGATGCTCAAGGCGCTCGCTACGAATCTGTTCAGCTAATGGCACCATTTCCTCTTGCTGGCTTTCCCAATAAAGCTCACCGAACGATCCATAAGGCAGGCTACCGGCCGCTCGAGCTCGGGTAAACACGCTATTGATGTCTCCCTCATCTATCAACGCATTCAGTAACTGAGTATTAAACTGATAGCGGTTGAGGTTATCTAAAGTAAATGGCTCTTCATCAGGCAATTCTGTTTCTTCAATAACAAAATTCACTCCTAGCCGGAGCTGGAAGAATGCCCTCACAGGGTGGCGATAGAAACGGATTAACTCATCCAATGTAATTTCAGATAAAGATTCAGGCGATAATGGCTGATTAAACTCTGGATGCGGTCGCCCTTTGGACTCAGCAGAGGGTAGCCATTCAGCAGCGTAACTCTGTAACTCGCTATGCTGAATAAAATTTTCTGCCGCAAACGGCATCCGCGCATGCCAGCAGAGTAAGTGCTGAATCACCCGCTGAGCGCTCTCATCAGCATTGAGCATTTCGTCACCCGGTAAATGATAACTTTGTGAGATATATTCAATCAGTTCACTGACCAGCACTGATGGATAACGCTTACTGTTATCCTGGATAGAGCGCCCGATATAGCTGATATAGAGCTGTTGCTGAGCCGAAAGTAGCGCTTCGAGGAACAGATAGCGGTCATCGTCACGGCGGCTACGGTCACCACGGCGAACCTGCTTTGCCATCAAATCAAATCCCAGCGGCGGCAGCGTTCGTGGGTAAACGCCATCGTTCATCCCCAATAAGCAAACAACTTTAAATGGGATCGAGCGCATAGGCATTAGAGTACAGAAGTTGATTGGCCCGGCAAGGAAACGCTGGCTGATGCGCTCATTATCCAAGCGCGAAGCCAGTTCATCCCGTAACAGATTAAGTGGCACCACATCGGGATATTGGGCGGCAATACCGTAGCTGATAACCTTCTGCCACTGTTGTTCAATCAGCACCAACACCGCTTCAGTGTCATTATCGGGTTCAAAGAAGGTATCCAATAATTGGCGGCACAGGGGTAACCATTCGCTGAGTGCTCGGGGTTCACTTAATTGCTGCCGCCATTGGCTTAGTTGCATCAACATATCTGCCAATTGCCCAGCGAGTTCCGCAGCTAAGCCACTCGACTCATCATATGGCAGAACACCCTGCCAATCTCCGGCGGTGCTATCCATGGCATAACCCAGCAACATGCGGGTTATACCAAAGTGCCAGGTATGCTGACCCGTCGCGGGTAAGGAGAGTTCCCGTACATTGTCATCATCCAGCCCCCAACGAATACCCGATTCCCCCACCCATTGCCGTAAGCGGCGCAAGCCATCTTCAGTAATACCAAACTTACTGGCTAAAGCAGGGACCTCCAACAGCGCCAACACTTGCTCAGAGGTGAAACGGCTTTGAGGGAGGTCAAGTAAGGTAATAAAAGCCTGTAGCGCCGGATGGGCCTGACTGGCTTTACGGTCAGAAATCGCAAACGGCAGATAGCGGTTCCCTGTCGCATTACCAAATGTGGCCTGAATATAAGGGGTATAGCTGTCAATATCGGCAACCATCACAATGACATCGCGTGGAGTAAGTTCAGGATTAGTTGAGAATAAATTCAATAGGTTATCTTGCAAAACCTCAACTTCTCGCTGAGGACTATGGCAAACATGCAGGCTAAGAGATCGATCACTGAGATCTAATCGACGCTTTTGGTCGCTACGCGCTAAGGATTCTGCCGTGGTGCCAATAATTGCGTGGTCTTCCAGCTCCAACATATCGTGCTGAATACCATGTAGTAGATTATCAGGGTCAATATCGACAAAAGCGTGGACCTCTTGAATATCATCAACCTGAGATAATAAATACATATGATCCCGCCCGAGCCGCCCCCACGAGGCTAATAATGGGTTACTGAGTTCTTGTTCACCATTCGTATTAAAGAGCTGTTCAGCCTGCTCTGGCTGGCGGAACAGATTGACTTCAATTGATTCGCGATAATGTCTACGTTTGCGGCTTTGTAATTTAGCCAAAAAAGCATAATCCTGAATATCGCCCCAAAAATAGCGGCAAGGATTCGTAAACATCAGATGAATATCAATATGTTTACCCAGCGCTTGCAGGGCTTGTAAATAGATAGGAGGTAATGCCGATATGCCGCAAATAAATACCCGCTTGGGTAACCCAGCGGGGCAGACATCCGCTTCAAGCAGGGTGCGGATAAACCGCTGGTAGAGATTGGCACGGTGCCATTCGGGCTGTTCCAATTGGCGGGTATAATTGGTCAGTTCCACCCACAGCTTGGCTTGCCACAGTTGAGCATCGTCCAGATTGTCAATGAGTTGGCCCTGTTCCCAACTGGCAAGCCATTCAGGACGATATACTAAATATTGGTCGAAAAGGTCAGCAACCCGTGCTGCAAGTTGATGGATTTTGCGCTTATCATTATCGTCACTTAAATAGCGTTTCATGGGAGAAAATACCGGGCTTTCCAGTAAATCTGGCAGCAACCACATAAGTTTCCATGTCATGGCGTCTTTGCTAAATGCGCTTTCTTTTGGGATTCCGGGCAAAACACGGGTAAACATATCCCAGATAAAGGTTGCGGGCAGCGGAAACTCAATATTAGCTGCAATACTAAATTGTTGTGCCAGTTGCATTTGTAACCATTGTGCCATTCCTGGGCTTTGAACTAGCACCACTTCTTGCTGGAAAGGGTTATCCAACGGCTCTCGTTCTATCAGCGCAGTCGTTAGCGCTTTGAGTAAATCTAATTGATTAGAATGATAAACCGTGAACATGATTACTCCCTTAAGGCACTATGGAAAATAGCCATAAGTGATTAAACCAGTTTATTATCACTTGTGGGTAAATCCTGAGGCTTAATACTCTAACTTGATAATGAATGAGCGCAATAGGTTATCTCTATTATAAGACCGATATAGTTGCTCATCTGTATACCTCGGCGGTTCATCAATCAGGATCCCCTTGTTTGTCGCCTCAGCAACGTCGCATCTATGGGGGATAACTATGCCGTTAGCCACTTCCATTCGTAGAGCAAAACCATCGGGTTAACTCTGCTGACAGGTTTTTCCGTACCGCAAGAGTGAAATTAAGCTCGGTGCATTCCCCTTCAATTCGGCTAATAGACTGACGATATAACCAGTTAGGCTTCATTCCCGATATAAATCCCCTATCAGGTCTATCCTCCCCTGCACTATCAATATGTTGATGAAGCAGAAACCATGCCTGACGCTGTTGCCACACAGAAGAGAAACCCTGTAAAAGAGCCTGATGGTATTGCAACAACCCCAGTAACGAGACAGAGAAAAACAGTGCCGCAATTAAGGCTTCAGGCAGGCTAAACCCTCGTTGGTTGCGAGGATGGTATTGGTCACTCCGTTTCATCAACAAGCACCTATTGCAGCATTTTAGTAATCGCAAAACTGTGCATCCTTATCAGGACAGAAATCCAACCAGCCATGAGCTGCCTTAACCAGTTGATAGTGACCCATATACCCTTTGCCAATATTCAGCATGACCCGTTGATAAAGCATCAAGGGTGGCTGCGAACCGAGGGGGTAACTCTCCCCTCTGAGAATAAAAAAACCGCTTAGTGATGCTGGTTTAACACAGGCCTTTAAGCCATATTGCTGCTGAATGCAATACCATGTTGAACCTGCCCGCCATGGCAAACTGAATGACCAATCCTGACTTATCCCCCAGTTCAGTGATGATGTTGCCTGATTAAAAGCACGTAAATAGTGCTGTTCTTCAGATGTAATCTGTTGAATATTATCCAATTGACGGTGTAGTGCTGACAGCAGAAATAAACCAAGAGCGAAAAGTGTAGCGACGGCTGCCAATGTGCTGGTCCCCCGTTGATGATTCAGCTTCATAGATTGTTCCCGCGTATCGTATAAGTAAGCTGATGATGGATGACCGGATTACCTGTTTTTTGCCCCGCTAATTGCACCCGATAAATCTGATTTGATGTTTGCTGAGGTAACCGACTAATAGAAAAATGGGTTATCGTTATCTCTTGTGGATCAAGCAGCTTTTCCCACCCACTGCCAGCGCAATTCAGTTCACCACGTTGGCCCTCTAATGCTTTTTTACGCAGGCGGTAGCCAAAGTATTCGGACTCCTGATGTTTCTCCCCTTCCCATCGACCATTTCGATTGAGATCGTAAGCAACTATCAGACACGAATTTGTCGCTTCTGCGGGATAATGATGGGTTGTAACCGCTTTTCCCTGACACTCGCCATGGCAAAATCCTGCACGCCGCAGATCTTTTTCTAGCACAACCATAACCTGACTCAGTGCCAACTCCAGATAATAGCGCTGCTGCAAGGTTGATATTTGTTTGCGTAGCTTAGGGAAAACCTCTGCGGCACCAAGCATAATCAAACTACCAATGCTCAATGCCAACATCATTTCCGGTAGCGTAAAACCTGTTATACGTTTCCGCCCAGAACAGAGCGATGCTGGCATATTTTTGACCATTATTAGCATATATGAATACCTGACATTGGCTGGCCCTCACTACACAGTCTTAAGCGCCCTCTACTGGAAATAACTAACCGGATAGACCCTGCCGGGTTACTGAGCATGATATTTCCTGCCTGTGCCGTATTCCTCACACCAAAGAAGCCCATCTCTTTTTGCAATGAAGTCGCAATAGCGACATCTGGGTAAGGTGGAATAAACACGCCGTCGGTAAGTGCTGAACAGCGAGCCGTAGGTTTATCACCACTTCCCAGGCACCCCTGGCCATTCTGCTGTATCCACAGCAATTCTGTGTCATTGCGACGATTAGCCTGCGCTTGTAAGTGTGTTAAGAAGGCGAGTAACTGACGAGCACTGTCTGCGAGCCGTTCCCGCTGCCGGTAATGATGCCAACTTTGCGCCCCCCAAAGTGCTGTTATACCCACTAATACAATCACCAGCAGCAATTCAATCAGGCTGATACCTTTTTGTTTTTTAAGATAATTTCTACGAGTCAGGTAAGTTTTCGTTAATCTTATATTGGTGTCCATGGCGTAAGTTTACGTGGCTGAAATTTGAGGTCGAGTGACGAATTATCAGGGCTGGAAACGGTGCGCAAAATTTTATCTACGACGACATAAATGCAGAAAAGAGTGCGGCACAGCTCGCATTTTTATTGCAGGAAGGATGCTGGTAGCAAAGAAAAGGGTTTGACGAAAATATACCCAATAGCTTTCCAGATGCAGGGAGGCAACAAGCAGAGGCGAGGGCTGGATATGGAGATGGACCGAGTAAACAGGAGCAGCCACCCTGAAACTTGAAAGGTGACGGGTATAAAACCGGAGCCATTGCGACTCCGGTCTAAAGATTAGATAGCAATCGGTGCTTTAATTCCTGGGTGAGGATCGTACCCCTCAATTTCAAAATCCTCAAAACGGTAATCAAACAAAGAGTCAGGTTTCCGTTTGATAATCAGTTTCGGCAATGCCCGTGGCTCACGGCTTAATTGCAGATTTGTCTGCTCAATATGGTTGCTGTACAAGTGTGTATCCCCCCCTGTCCAGACAAAATCACCCACGTCCAAATCGCATTGCTGCGCCATCATATGCACCAGTAAAGCATAGCTGGCAATGTTAAATGGCAAGCCGAGGAATACATCACAAGAACGCTGATACAGTTGACAAGAAAGCTTGCCATCTGCCACGTAGAACTGGAAGAAAGCATGGCACGGCGCCAGTGCCATTTGCTCCAGTTCACCCACATTCCATGCTGAGACGATGATACGGCGTGAATCGGGATCCTGCTTAAGCTGTTTTACCACGTTGCTGAGTTGGTCAATCTTACGACCATCTGCAGCCCCCCAAGCCCGCCATTGTTTGCCGTAAACCGGGCCAAGGTCGCCGTTTTCGTCAGCCCATTCATCCCAGATTGAGACATTATTTTCCTTCAAATAGCCAATATTAGTATCGCCATTGAGGAACCATAACAGCTCATGGATGATGGAGCGCAAATGGCAGCGCTTAGTGGTTACCAGTGGGAAACCGTCTTGTAAATTGAAACGCATCTGATGCCCGAAAATCGACACAGTACCGGTACCGGTACGGTCAGCTTTTGGAGTGCCTTCTTCCAGCACTTTTTTCATCAAATCCAGATACTGTTTCATGTTACCTCACGAAAGTTGTTGCGCAGGACGACGATACGCCCAAATCATCATAATGATACCGGCCAGAATCATAGGTACAGAGAGTATCTGCCCCATGCTGATCACGCCATCGAACAAGCCGAGTTGAGCATCTGGCTGGCGGAAACACTCCACAATAATACGGAACGCACCATAACCAATCAGGAATAGGCCAGAAACACTGCCCATAGGACGCGGCTTACGGATAAATAGGTTCAGGATGATAAATAACACCACCCCTTCAAGAATCATTTCATACAGTTGCGAAGGATGACGCGGCAGTACACCGTATTGATTGAATATCGCCTGCCATTTCGCCGGGTCAGCAGCAACGATGGCGATATCTTCGCCACGAGAGGTGGGGAATAACATCGCCCACGGGGTATCGGTAGTCACACGGCCCCATAACTCGCCGTTGATAAAATTACCGAGCCGGCCCGCGCCTAAACCAAATGGAATAAGGGGAGCAATAAAGTCAGCGACCTGGAAGAAATTGCGTTTAGTGCGGCGGGCAAACCACAACATCACACAAATGACACCAATCAAACCGCCATGGAATGACATACCGCCATCCCATACCTTAAACAGGTACAGTGGATTATCGAGGAACATCGGCAGGTTATAAAACAGCACATAACCGACACGACCACCGACAAATACCCCGAGGAATCCCGCATACAGCAGGTTTTCGACTTCTTCTTTGGTCCAGCCACTACCCGGTTTATTTGCCCGACGAACCGCCAACCACATGGCGAAGACAAAACCCACCAGATACATTAAACCGTACCAATGAAGGGAAACGGGGCCAATGGAAAAAATGACCGGATCAAATTTAGGAAACGCCAGATAGCTATTGCTCATCTATCACCACGAAATGTCTCATATTTTGAGAAAATTAATGTTCTTGCCCGGTTAGGGCTACAGGTTGCGCATAATAGCATAGGCTTAGGCCGGTCTGGGCTGCACCAAACAGAAAAGTTCTGTAAACAGCGCAACCCCAGAAAGTGAATGTCACTCGCAAACAAACCAAAAAGCCTTGGAATAGTCGCCAGTGACTGACACTAACAACGCTATAGCGCCAAGGACCAACGGGATACGCTTACTTCCCGCCGCGGATCAAGCCGCCTAAGCCCCTGCGCTCCATAAACGCTGCTGTTAAATGACGCACATCAGTGGTCATTTGGGCGCTCAATACCCGTTCGGCCAATGCTGCTGCATCCGTTAAATCGATATTGCGCAGCAGGTATTTAATTCGTGCCACACTGCGACCGTTCATACTGAGATTGCGATAACCCAGCCCGACCAGCAACAACGCGCCCATCGGGTCACCCGCCATTTCACCACAAAGGCTCACCTGCAAACCCGCTTGTGTCGCCTGCGTCAAAATATGGCTAAGCACCTGTAGCATCGCCGGATGCAGGCTGTCATACAACGATGCAACGCGAGTATTATTGCGATCTACTGCCAGCAAATATTGGGTCAGATCGTTGGTGCCAACTGAGATAAAATCTACTCGCGACTTGAGGTAGGGCAGCATAAAGATCATCGCGGGTACTTCTATCATTACCCCCAATTTAGGCTGTGGCAATTTATAGCCCAAGACTTCTTGAACCTCACGCCCAGCACGATCGATCAGGCGTTTAGCTTCATCGACTTCTTCCAGGCTGGTGATCATTGGCAATAGAATACCCAAATTACCGGTTCCGGCATTGGCACGCAGCATCGCTCGAACCTGGATCAAGAAGATCTCTGGTTGATCGAGCGTTACACGGATCCCGCGCCAACCCAGGCATGGATTTTCTTCGCTGATGGGCATGTAGGGCAACTGTTTATCGGCACCGATATCCAAGGTACGTAACGTGACGGGTTTGTTGGGATAAAGCTGTAACATGCCTTGATATTGCGCAACTTGTTCCTCTTCCGACGGGAAGCCGCTTTGCAACATAAAAGGGATTTCAGTGCGGTATAGACCAACACCATCAACCCGCCCACCCAGCAATTGTTCATGTTCCGGGCTAAGACCCGCATTCAGCATCACCTGAATCCGCTCACCACTTTTCAGGGCCGCAGGTTGTTCGACATCGTCTTCAGCCAGCTTGCTGAGCTCAATCTCTTCAGTAACCAGCCGCTGATACTCTTTGACCAGTACCGGTTCGGGATCAACCAGCACCTCACCACGGTAGCCATCAACAATCAATAGCCGCTGGTTCAGCAAAGCCGGCTGGATATCAGCGCCCATCACCGTTGGGATGCCCATGGCGCGCACTAAAATCGCGGCATGCGAGTTAGCGGCACCATCACGCACCACCACCCCCGCCAGACGATCTTGTGGCACCTCGGCTAATAGAGTGGCGGTTAACTCATCGGCAACCAGGATAAAACGCTCAGGCCATTGGCTGGCCCCAGAGGTGCTATCATCGAGGTGGAACAACAAGCGCTGACCTAATGCCCGCAGGTCACTGGCTCGCTCACGCATATAGGTGTCTTGCAGGCTGGCAAATTGGGCGGCAAATTGTTCAACCACTTGTTTAACGGCCCATTCAGCCACCGAACCGGCGTCAATTTGCGCAAAAAGCTCACGCTTCAGGCGGGCATCATTTAACAGGTGCGAATAGAGATCGAAAATTGCCGCGCTCTCTTTTTGTGAGCTGGCAGCAAAACGCTTACTGAAGCGACGGAATTCTGCCGCAGCCTCTTCCAATGCCTGAGTCAGGCGTTCACGCTCCTGAACAGTATCGAGCGTTGAGGCCTCATAAACCAAATCAAGGGACGGTTGTGAAGTATCCTGCCAACCTTCTGCCACTGCCACGCCAGGAGCCGCCGCCAGCGCGCGGATTCGTGTTTGACGATATTGGCCAAAAATCGCATTCAGTTGCGATTGGGAGAGGATCCCCGCCAGTTGCGTGGCCAGCGTAACCATGAACGACTCTTCGCTCTCATCAAACTGGCGATGCTCGCGCTGCTGTACCACCAACACACCCAACAACTGCCGACGATAAATAATAGGTACCCCGAGAAACGCCCGGAAGCGATCCTCTTTAACTTGTGGTACATATTTAAAACTGGGATGACTCTGAGCATCGGCCAGGTTAATGGGTTCGGCCAAGCGCCCCACCAGCCCGACGATACCTTCGTCAAAAGCCAGCGTAATGGTGCGACCACGGGGCTTTTTCAAACCCCGTGTCGCCATCAGGTAGTAACAACGGCGGTCATTATCTGCCAGATATATCGAGCAGACTTCCGTGTCCATCGCCAGACAGGTTTCATTGACCAACAGCTCTAACGCATCCGTCAGGCTGGTTGCCATCGCCACTTTCTCAACTATTTCTCGCAAACGCATGAGCATGATCGGCTTAACTTAACCTCTTTTACGGCGATAAGCGGGAGGTACCCGTGGTGGAATAACCTCCTGCACAGGCATTACGGTTGCAGCAAATTCTTTCATCACACGACGATAAACATCACGTTTAAAAGAGACCACCTGACGCACCGGATACCAATAACTGACCCAGCGCCAGCCATCAAACTCCGGGGTACTGCTACGTTGCATGTTGATATCGGCTTCATTACACATTAACTGTAGTAGAAACCATCGTTGTTTTTGGCCGATGCACACCGGCTTTGTATCCCAACGCACCAAACGCTTTGGTAATTTGTAACGTAACCAGTTACGGGTTGAAGCCAGAATTCGGACATCCTTTTTGTTAAGTCCTACCTCTTCAAAAAGTTCGCGATACATTGCCTGCTCTGGTGTTTCACCGGGGTTTATCCCCCCTTGTGGGAACTGCCAAGAGTGCTGACCGTAACGCCTGGCCCACAACACTTCTCCCTGCCGATTACAAATTACGATACCCACGTTCGGGCGGTAGCCATCATCATCGATCACCGGACTACCTCGATAAGCTTAAAACTCAAAGATGCTCTGATTGTTTCACACTAGCAACAGGCGGTAAACCACTGCTTATCAGCCAGCTAAACCTGATAACTCGGGGATAACTCACAGATATAAGCAAAGTTATGAACACCCCCAGGGCTACGCACGACATTTTATTCACTTTTTCTGTGGATATAGGTGTGTAGAACTCTAGGGAAAAGTAGGTACAACTCATTTTAACGG
>NZ_JAZGQA010000006.1:0-49674 GCF_048593855.1 Yersinia sp. 2542 StPb PI | reverse complement strand
ATATAGGAAATTTAAAGTTATACATTCTCAACATATAAACTTAATAGGGTAAATAACAATGAAACCGAAGAATCAGAGAAAAGAAGAAGTGATGGGTATCCTGGAGGACCACTGTAATTCGTTAATGGAGCAGTTTACTGAGTCGCCACCACCTGTTATCAATTGGCCAAAAACCAGAGAACTTGCCGATAAAGCGCACCTGGATATTTATACGGCAAGATTAGTATTAATGAAGCTAGTAGAGGAAGACAGGGCCAGAATGTCAGAAACCAAAGTGATGAACTCATTACGCTGGTTTGTTACTCAGCCAGAAAAAAAATGAAACGGCCATCATCTTAGGGTAAAGACATTATTTTTCAACGAGATAGATTCGAATAGCGATAAAGAGTCAGCTTTAATTGCTGCCAGACACTATCCCATTGAGCTGTTATAACCCCAATATTGGACAATTAGTTAACCTGTTTCCGTACAACAGGATGTTAGCTATATATGTAACTTGTTGATAGAAAAATGAAACTTTGTTTACCCCCATCTATAAGACCCACTCTTTCAGTACCAGTGCTCAACCTTGTTGTTATGGCGCTGATGTCCATTACCTTTGTCACCATGATGCACTATGAAATCAACCGAGGAGGGGCTGGGCTTCATCTTCCTGCCAATATAGTCATCTGGGCCATGATGGCACTGCTGACAATAACACTCTATTTACCCCATACTGAAGCCACTCAGCGTGTAAATTCTCCTGGCCGTTTGTGGCTGCTGTTTGGCGCCTTGATGATAAGCCTGCCGGGGCTATTTCCTGCCTCATTACAGCATGTCGTTGCCTGGTTACCGCGGATTTTAGGCCTGTGGGGTGGGATAATACTGCTACTGGGGTTGTTCCGCCTGAAACTGAATGTAGCCCTGCGACAGAGATGGCTGGTGATCATCCTCTTGTCGGCCTGGGGGCAAGCTGTGCTGACTCTGTTGCAATTTTTTGTTTTTACATCCGATAATTGGATGGAATTTGATAGTGCACAGCGGCCTTATGGCATATTCCAGCAAACCAATGTACTGGCCAGTTACCTGGCAACCGGTTATAGCATTGCAATCTATCTGTTTATGTTATCAAGCAACCGGGCCGTTCGAGGCATCAGCACACTTACCCTGCTGCTATTCCCAGGCTTATTGGTGCTGTTGCAATCAAGGATAGGTTGGGTTGGCGGGATAACAACTTTGCTATTACTGTCGCTATATTACTGGCGTCAGCGACAGATAGCCTGGGTGTGGCTGAGTAGCCTGCTAAGTTTACTGGTCGCCGTTTATCTGTTGGAACAGATGAATATCGGTATGCATGTATCCAAAGATGCCAGCAACACCGAGCGCTGGCTGATACTGCAATATACCTGGCAGATGATACAGCAGCACCCATGGCAGGGTTGGGGATATGGTAGCTTTGAGTCAAGTTTTGCCCATGAATTGGCGCAGCACTGGCGGGTACCGACTTACTTAACTTATCCTTCCCACCCTCATAATGAAGTGCTTTATGGTTGGGTTGAGGGTGGCATTGCCGCACTGATCGGGATGTTGCTATTGGCTATCGGCTATGTGAAGCCACTCTTAATGCAACCAAAAACCGTTTTCCCTCTGTGGGTTCTCACGTTGCCGATCGCGTTGCATTTGATGACGGAGTTCCCTCTGTATCAATCAGCAGCCCACTGGCTGGTGCTGATTTTACTTGGCCGCCTAATGGTCACAGAAGATATGCTGCAACCCACCACATCGAAGTCAACTCGCTGGCAACGCTGGCTGCACACTGCCGTGATTTTATCGGCGCTATGCACACTGGTGTTTATGGTGACAGGCTTTAAAACTGGCCGGGTACTCACACTGGCCGAGAGAAGTGGCTTGGTTAACATGCAGCCTTTAGATAGCCTGACCAATCCCTATATCCAGTGGGAAAGGTATCAATACATAAGAAATATTAATCTATTATTGCAATTTAACCAGCATCCTGACCCCATGTTATTGCGCCAATTTAGGGTATGGGCCGAGCAGTATATTCAATTACACAATGATCCGAATGTTTATCAAAGTCTGATCATGATTGCTCGGTATCAGAAGGAAACAGCTTACGCCGACCAATTGTACCAAACTGCTCGCGCTTTATTCCCCGCCAACCCGGCCTTTCAATAGTGCCGACCTTATCAGCAATCACAAATCACCTGGCCCCTAAATCAAGGGGCTTATTACACCGTTTGCGGGCAGCCTCGAGTTTTACCTATGTCAGTTTTGGGGCTGCTGGGCTAGTATATCGGCTGGAAAAAGGACTTGATGAATGGTTGTAATTACATCCCCTTCTGTTTCAAGCTCATAGCTTATTTTTATCGGCTGTTGTGCCGGCATTGATGGCGAGATTTCCGTGTTAACCGTAAAATCATGTGATAGCTAACGATAATAATAAAAATCACAATTAACTTTAAATTCAATGGACTATAAATCATAACCACATGAATAATACCGATAAACTCGATTCTCACACCCCGATGATGCAGCAGTATCTTCGGCTCAAGGCCCAGCATCCTGACATTCTATTGTTCTACCGGATGGGGGATTTTTACGAACTGTTCTACAGTGATGCCAAGCGAGCTTCACAGCTACTGGATATCTCACTCACTAAACGCGGAGCCTCCGCTGGTGGGCCTATTCCGATGGCTGGGGTACCTTATCATTCGATAGAAAACTATCTGGCGAAGCTGGTCCAGTTAGGTGAATCTGCCGCAATTTGCGAGCAAATCGGTGATCCCGCCACCAGTAAAGGGCCAGTTGAGCGTAAAGTAGTGCGTATCGTGACACCAGGTACTGTCAGTGATGAAGCTCTGCTACAAGAACGTCAGGATAATCTGCTGGCGGCTATCTGGCAGGATGCGCGCGGTTTTGGCTATGCGACGTTAGATATCAGTTCCGGTCGCTTTAGGGTTGCGGAACCCGCAGATCTTGAAACCATGGCTGCCGAGTTGCAGCGAACGCATCCCGCAGAGTTACTTTACCCAGAAAACTTTGAGCAGATGTCGTTGATAGAACACCGGCATGGCTTGCGCCGCCGTCCATTATGGGAGTTTGAGCTAGAAACCGCCCGCCAGCAGCTTAATCTGCAATTCGGCACCCGTGATTTAATCGGGTTTGGTGTAGAGCAGGCCCATCAGGCACTGCGCGCTGCGGGTTGCCTACTGCAATATGTCAAAGATACCCAACGTACCTCTCTACCCCATATCCGCGGTTTAACCATGGAGCGCCAGCAAGATGGCATTGTGATGGATGCCGCGACCCGTCGTAACCTTGAACTGACCCAGAACCTGTCTGGTGGGTCTGAAAATACGTTAGCTGCTATTCTCGATTGCAGTGTGACCGCAATGGGCAGCCGCATGCTAAAACGCTGGCTGCATATGCCGGTGCGCGATATCAAGGTATTAAGCGATCGCCAACAAGCAATCGGCGGCTTGCAAGATATCACCGCCGAACTGCAAACGCCGTTGCGTCAGGTAGGCGACTTAGAACGTATTCTGGCTCGTTTGGCGCTGCGCACTGCGCGCCCAAGAGATTTAGCGCGGATGCGCCATGCTTTCCAGCAATTGCCGGAGATTCACCGTCTACTGCAATCGGTGGATGTTCCCCACGTGCAAAATTTGCTGTCACAAGTCGGTCAGTTTGATGAATTACAGGATCTGTTGGTACGGGCAATTGTAGAAGCACCGCCAGTGTTAGTACGTGATGGTGGTGTCATTGCGCCGGGTTATAATGCTGAACTAGATGAATGGCGAGCTCTGGCCGATGGTGCTACCGATTATCTGGATCGGCTGGAGATCCGTGAGCGTGAAAAGCTGGGCCTGGATACACTGAAGGTCGGTTTTAATGGCGTCCACGGCTATTACATTCAGGTAAGTCGTGGTCAGAGCCACTTGGTTCCGATTCATTATGTCCGTAGACAAACCCTGAAGAATGCTGAGCGCTATATCATTCCAGAACTGAAAGAGTATGAAGACAAGGTTCTGACCTCTAAAGGCAAAGCGCTGGCGATTGAAAAAGGGTTATATGAAGAGATTTTCGATCTTCTGTTGCCACATCTGCCTGAATTGCAAATCAGTGCTAATGCGTTGGCGGAACTGGATGTACTGGCGAATCTGGCTGAAAGAGCGGAAACACTCAACTACAACTGCCCAACCCTGAGTGATAAACCGGGGATTAAAATTACTGCTGGCCGCCACCCGGTCGTCGAGCAGGTTCTCAGTGAGCCCTTTATTTCTAACCCGCTGACGTTATCACCTCAGCGGCGGATGCTGATCATTACCGGCCCGAATATGGGGGGTAAAAGTACCTATATGCGCCAAACAGCCTTAATAGTTTTGTTGGCACACATGGGGAGTTATGTTCCGGCGGAAAGCGCTATCATTGGCCCGGTTGATCGCATATTTACCCGCGTAGGTGCCGCTGACGATCTGGCTTCAGGCCGTTCCACCTTCATGGTCGAAATGACGGAAACAGCCAATATCCTGCATAACGCCACGGAGCAAAGTCTGGTGCTGATGGATGAGATTGGTCGCGGTACATCCACTTATGATGGCCTTTCATTGGCCTGGGCTTGTGCTGAAAATCTGGCGAGCCGTATTAAAGCGATGACGCTGTTCGCCACTCATTACTTTGAGTTAACCACCCTACCGGAAAAAATGGAAGGTGTGGTAAACGTCCACCTTGATGCTCTGGAACATGGCGAAACTATCGCCTTCATGCACAGTGTGCAGGATGGGGCAGCCAGTAAAAGTTATGGTCTGGCAGTCGCAGCCCTGGCCGGTGTACCACGTGATGTGATTAAGCGGGCACGGCAAAAACTGAAAGAGCTGGAGTCCCTGTCTAATAATGCCGCAGCCAGTAAGATTGATGGCTCACAACTGACGTTGTTAAATGAAGAGACACCACCTGCGGTTGAAGCATTGGAAGCACTGGATCCAGACTCACTATCACCACGTCAGGCATTGGAATGGATTTATCGCCTGAAGAATATGGTGTAAACGGGCATAAAAAAACGGTGAACATCTGTTCACCGTTTTTGTGTTTTATAAGAATAACTATCTATACCCTAACTATTTCGTGTTGCAGAAAGGCGGGTAAATTTATTCACGGAACAACGCCTCAATGCTCAAGCCTTGTGTTTGCAAAATTTCCCGCAAACGACGTAAGCCTTCAACCTGAATCTGGCGGACACGCTCACGCGTCAAACCAATTTCACGGCCAACATCTTCCAGCGTTGCTGCTTCATATCCTAAAAGACCAAAACGACGGGCCAGCACTTCGCGCTGTTTAGCATTCAATTCAAACAGCCATTTAACGATACTTTGCTTCATATCGTCATCTTGCGTTGTATCTTCTGGACCATTTTCATTTTCGTCGGACAGAATATCTAACAAGGCTTTCTCTGAGTCGCCGCCTAACGGTGTATCAACAGAAGTGATACGTTCGTTCAGACGTAACATACGGCTCACGTCATCAACCGGTTTGTCGAGTTGCTCAGCAATCTCTTCAGCGCTCGGTTCATGATCCAATTTATGAGAAAGTTCTCGTGCAGTACGCAAATAAACGTTTAATTCTTTAACGATATGGATAGGTAAACGGATGGTCCGGGTTTGGTTCATTATCGCCCGTTCAATCGTTTGACGAATCCACCAAGTGGCATAAGTGGAGAAACGGAAACCGCGTTCAGGATCAAATTTTTCCACCGCCCGAATAAGACCGAGGTTTCCCTCTTCAATCAAATCCAGCAGTGCTAAACCGCGATTACTGTAACGGCGGGCGATCTTCACCACCAACCGCAAGTTACTTTCAATCATACGCCGACGTGAAGGCACATCACCGCGCAATGCACGCCGGGCAAAATAAACCTCTTCTTCTGCGGTTAACAGCGGCGAATAACCAATCTCACCAAGATAGAGCTGCGTCGCGTCCAGCACTCGCTGGGTAACACCTTGCGCCAACAGCTCATCTTCTGCTAACTCGCTTTCAGTAGGTTCATCCTCTACTAATGCTTTTTCATCGAAAATTTCAGTTTCCGTACTGTTTTCATCAAAATCAGCATCTTCATGCAACTCGTTAACTTTCAGCGTATTTTGGCTCATATGCTGCTCCTACCCGTGAATCCGGCGAGCAGAATACAGCGTATTCTGCCCAATCTATCGCTGCGGAAGGTAACGCAGCGGGTTTACGGATTTCCCCTTGTAACGAATTTCAAAATGCAATCTAACTGAACTGGTTCCGGTGCTACCCATGGTTGCTATTTTTTGACCCGCCTTCACTTCTTCTTGTTCCCGGACCAGCATTGTATCGTTATGAGCGTAGGCGCTCAGGTAATCATCATTATGTTTGATGATAATAAGATTACCGTAACCACGCAGTGCGTTCCCAGCATACACAACTCGCCCGTTTGCTGTAGCGAAGATGGGTTGCCCACGAGAACCGGCGATATCTATCCCTTTATTGCCCCCTTCGGAAGCCGAGAAGCTATCGATCGTTTTACCTTCAGTTGGCCATTTCCAGCTACTGACTGGACCACCATTACTGGTTGGATCACTGATGGTACTGCTTGGCGCGGTAACAGGTGCGGTTGTAGCGACAACTGCCCCTGACGCTGGTAACATTTTACCAACATTCTGTTTACCCGAGTTTCCAGAATACGCGCTAGTTGATTGAGAATCAACCGTTGTAGTTGTGTTCTGAATATTTGCCGGCGGTTTTGTCATTCCACCTGATGTGGCATCGGTCGCGGCTAACATTCCACCACCCGACCCATTACCCAACTGGATAGATTGTCCAACATTCAGGCTATATGGCTCAGCAATATTGTTTTTTGCTGCCAGGTCACGGAAGTCATTCCCGGTTATCCAGGCAATATAAAACAGCGTGTCACCACGCTTAACGGTATAGGTATTACCGTTGTAACTTCCTTTGGGGATACTGTTGTAACTACGGTTATAAACGATGCGGCTACCGGAACTATTCGTATCCGAGCCACTTAGCATGGTCCCTGAACGATCACCGCCAACACTGCTGATTGGCGCAGATGTTGAGGAGTCATTACTACAACCTACCAACCATAAACTCATAACCGTACATGCCGCTACCCGGCGTAATGTAATCATTGGGCTTCCCGTGCTCATGCTTCCCCCATGACAGCAATAATAAGCGATATATCCAAAATACCTTTTACACTGTAGTTAAAGTGGTCAGTTAACGACTGTTAAAACGCCATGCCGAATACGACTATTCCACTCATTTTCGAGTATTAAAAGGTTCCACAGCGCAGGCAAGACACATGCTGACTCGCACTGAAGAAACAAGATACAGAAGCGCGCATGCTATCAATACCGCGCCTGCCATACCATAAAATTTATATTACTGATTTTCGGCCAATCTTTAGCACAAAAAAACTGCACTTCGACTTTAGTTAAAGATTAAGACTGAAATATACCCTAAATAATTCAAGTTGCAGGAAGGCGGCAATTGAGCGCAGCCAACGCACATGCAGCTTGAAGTATGATGGGTCTAAAGGCATTTATTCAGGCCAATTCACCTTTAACCAAAGGAACAAAACGCACGGCCTCTACCGTCTCAATTTGGAATTCATTGTTACGGCGTTGCACACATTTCAAGGTTTGAGCCTGCTCCCCAACGGGAAGAACTAATATCCCACCTTCATCCAATTGTTCAAGTAAGGCACTTGGAATTTCTGGCGGAGCTGCTGTGACAATGATCGCATCAAATGGCCCGCGTGATGCCCAACCTAACCAGCCATCACCATGGCGGGTAGAGACATTATGCAGATCCAGTTGCTTTAGGCGACGTTTTGCCTGCCACTGTAACCCTTTGATTCGTTCAACTGAACAGACATGTTCGACTAAATGCGCCAAAATTGCGGTCTGATAGCCAGAACCGGTACCTATCTCTAATACCCGAGAAGTCGGTGTCAATTGCAACAATTCGGTCATCCGTGCCACCATGTACGGCTGAGAAATAGTTTGCCCTGAACCTATAGGTAGAGCTGTATTCTCATATGCCTTATGGGACAACGCCTCATCAACAAAACGCTCGCGCGGCACCGCTTCGATCGCTTGTAACAAGCGCTCGTCGTGAATACCTTGCTGACGTAACAGCATCAACAATGTCTGCATGCGTTTATTTACCATTCCTCGTCACCCTAGGTGTTTTAACCAGTAATGTTGGCTAACCAGTTTTCAACCACGTCTTGCGCCGCATAGGCGGTTAAATCAACTTGAAGTGGTGTTATAGAAACATAACCTTGTTCAATCGCAGCAAAATCAGTGTCCGGTGCTACATCAAATTTCTCCCCCGGCGGTCCAATCCAATAGAGATCTTGCCCCCGTGGGTCCTGCTGACAAAATACCTGCTCTGCTGGATGGCGACTACCACAACGTGTAACTCGAATACCTTTAATTTCAGATAAGGGTAAGTCAGGTACATTAATATTAAGTATCTTACCGGTACGCAACGGCTTTTGTTGTAAAGCACGCAATAAACGGCAAGTGACTGCTGCTGCCGTAGCATAATGCTGATGGCCGTTGAGTGACACCGCCAGAGCAGGAAAGCCTAAATGCCGCCCTTCCATTGCGGCGGCCACCGTGCCGGAATAGATAACATCATCCCCCAGGTTCGGGCCTGCGTTGATACCGGAAACCACAATGTCAGGCCGGGGGCGCATTAACGCATTTACCCCAAGATAGACACAATCTGTCGGAGTACCTTGCTGCACGGCAATATCGCCATTGGATAATGTGGTAATGCGTAGTGCACAGTCCAAAGTCAGTGCATTGGAAGAACCGCTGCGATTACGATCTGGGGCGACGATTTGTACCTGCGCAAACTCGCGCAATGCAGCGGCGAGCGCTTGTATCCCTGGCGCAGAAATACCGTCGTCGTTACTCAGCAATATCCGCAGCATCGGCATTATCCTGATTCATTATTTCTCTTACCACACTGGTGGCAAAACTGCCCGCGGGTAGCCAGAAGCTGAGTTCAAGGGTTACGTCATCCCACCAGCTCCACACCATATTCTGTGGCTTTAGCAGTACAGCCCGGCGAGCAGCCTCAACACGTTCACGCTTAATCAACGCCAGTAATTCACTTTGATCCGCGATACATGACTGCTCAAAAGCCAATGCTTCATCCTGCGTTCCCAGTTCGCCGTCGCCTGGCAGTGGGGCCGTCACATTCAATTCACCCGCATCAACACGCTGCTGTAACGCCACCAATTCATCAGCACTGGCCACAAACCAACTGCCACGACCAGATAACTGTAAAGCATCGCCTGTCAGCACCGTGGTTGCTTGCTGTTGCGCCAGACGGCAACTGCTAATCAGGTTGAACATCGCACTACGGCTAGCGGACAAGTAAAAGCTGCGTTTACTGCGCTCTTTGACCCGAATTTCATTATTCGCCCACAGACGAGCCTGCACCAGATTATTACCACCACGGCCAAACCGTTGGCTGCCAAAATAGTTGGGCACTCCCTGTGCGGCAATCTGCTGCAACCGTTGTTCTACATCCTGACGATCAGTGATATGACGCAACACCAGGGTAAAAGCATTGCCTTTCAGTGAACCGATACGCAGCTTACGTTTCTGCCGCACTGCTTCCAGCACTTCACACCCTTCCAGCTCGAACGTAGCGAGATCTGGTGCTTCTTTGCCCGGTAGGTGCAAGCAGAACCACTGCTCTGTGACAGCGTGGCGATCTTTCAAACCCGCATAGCTCACTAAACGCGGATGAAGCTTGGCAAAACGCGCCAGATAGTCAGCAACAAATTGCGTATTACAGCCATTTTTGCGAATACGGATCAGCAAATGTTCGCCTTCACCATCAGGTTCAAAGCCTAAGTCCTCAACCACCACAAAATCTTCGGGATTGGCTTTTAAAATGCCACTCGCTTTGGGTTTGCCGTGCAGCCAGGTTAGATTTTCCATGTCCATCGTTATGCCTTAACCCTGTTATGCTTTAACCAAAAGCGCCACGGCTTCACATGCAATACCTTCACCACGGCCAGTAAAACCAAGTTGTTCCGTGGTGGTGGCTTTTACGTTGATATCATCCATATGACATTGTAGGTCTTCCGCCAAATGCACGCGCATTTGCGGGATATGGGGGGCCATTTTAGGTGCCTGGGCAATAATGGTAATGTCCAGATTACCCAGCCGGTAGCCTTTCGCCAGAATACGGCGATAAGCTTCACGCAGCAAAGCACGGCTATCAGCACCTTTAAATGCCGGATCGGTATCAGGGAATAATTTGCCGATATCCCCTAACGCAGCCGCCCCCAATATTGCATCGGTAGCAGCATGTAATGCGACATCACCGTCGGAATGTGCCAATAGGCCCATCTCATATGGGATACGCACACCGCCGATAATAAGTGGGCCAGCTCCGCCAAATTTATGAACATCGAAACCATGACCAATTCGCATTAATTGCACTCCTTATAATGCCTTTATTACTTGAGGTTGCAGCAGCATTAGCCGCTGTTACTCACCAGAATCACAATGACTGGGCCAGGCCTGCCGGAATTTACTGGCTGCAACACCCATTAGTTGGGCTATTGACGTTGGGTTAAATAAAACTCGGCCAAGGCCAGATCTTCAGGGCGCGTCACTTTGATATTATCCGAACGACCAGACACTAATATCGGATGATAGCCGCAATGTTCTAATGCAGAAGCTTCATCAGTGACCACCGCCCCTTCGCGCAAGGCGCGGGCCAAGCATGTTTTTAATAACTCAAGCGGGAAAAGTTGAGGTGTCAGGGCATGCCACAACGCTTGACGATCTACAGTATGGGCAATGGCTGGATGATCGCCAATTTGGACAACGGCCTCACTGCGCTTCATGGTGTCACGTACTGGTGCTGCCAGAATGCCCCCGACATGGCTATGGTCGATAATCGACAGCAACCTTTCAAGGTCATCGAGATGTAAACAAGGACGAGCCGCATCATGGACCAGCACCCACTCAGTCTGCCCTGCACATTGTAAGCCCGCCATCACCGAATCAGCCCGCTGCTCACCACCGTGAACAAGCGTGATCCGCGGGTCCTGCGCAATAGGTAACGTTGAAAACTGCGTGTCCTGCGGATGTATTGCCACAATAATCCGCTGAACGCGTGGATGCCGAAGCAAAGAAAAAATAGCATGTTCAATGATTGTCTTGCCTGCCACAGTTAAATACTGTTTAGGGCAATCAGCCTGCATACGGCTGCCAATACCTGCAGCCGGTAATACCGCAATGACGTCAGGAAGGGAAACTGCAAAATTACTCATTATTTATTATTGCGCGTTATTGGACGACGAAGGGATACCCGCATTACGTCTGGATTGGTCAGGAACCAGACGATAGAAACTTTCGCCAGGCTTGATCATGCCCAGTTCGTTACGTGCGCGTTCTTCGATAGCCTCTTGACCACCATTTAAATCATCAATTTCAGCAAATAGCTGATCGTTCCGAGCTTTAAGTTTGCCGTTATTGGCCTCTTGCAGCGCCACGTCATCCTTAACCCGAACAAAATCATGAACACCATTCTTGCCCAACCACAGTGAATACTGTAGCCAGCCAAGTAAAATCAGCAATAGTAGTGTAAGTTTTCCCATTCCCGCCCCCTGAAAAACTGCCTAATCATCCCACAACTTTTCGTCGGACTCCACTCTGTGAAGGAAATAGGTCATAAAGCTCAGATTAAGGATGATTTCCGGCAAAAATACCATGCAAATCTACAAAATGTCATTAATTGCTGGTTTTGAGTGCGCGGTAAGCCCTGCTGTCACTACCTCTTATTGCCCCCCTGCAAATCATGCAGAGATAAACACTGCAAAAACTGTTTTTGGCATTAGCTTATACCAACACTCAAGTTAAAAATGCATATTTAATCTCGCCTAAAACAAATAAACCCCATTACAGTTGAGTTTATAGGTATAAAAGTTTATTTTTATGCACTCAAACTGCATAAATAAAAAATTTACCTTAACTCGTTGCTACTTTTACCGGGAGATTCACATGTTTAAACGTTTAATGCTGGTCGGAACTTGTCTGGCCGCCGTATTGTCTGCGGGTAGCGTTGTTGCAGCCGAGCCGACTTATGTTGTCGGTTCCGGTGGTACCTACCGCCCATTTGAGTATGAAAATAGCCAAAAACAACTGGAAGGTTTTGATATAGATATCATCAAAGCTATCGGTAAAGCTGAAGGTTTTCAGGTCAAATTGGTGAATACGCCGTGGGAAGGGATTTTTGCCACATTAGGCTCCGGTGATCGCGATATCATCATTTCGGGTATCACCATTACGGATAAACGTAAACAAATGGTTGATTTTTCAGATCCTTATTTCCCTGCCGAACAAACTATCGTCGTGGCTAAAGGCTCTAAAGTTGATTCCATTGCGGCACTGAAAGATCTGAATGTTGGCGTGGTGAACTCAAGCACCGGCGACATCGTGGTATCCGATGTTCTGGGTAAAAACAGCACTGCGATCAAACGCTTTGATAACACGCCACTGATGCTGCAAGAACTCTACGAAGATGGCATCGCTGCCGCCGTAGGTGATGTAGGTGTCGCCAAGTTCTACCTGAAAACCCACCCGGAAAAAGCCTTTGAACTGGTTTCTGATACCAAGTTTGAGCGCCAATATTTCGGTATTGCGGTGGCGAAAGGTAATGAAGAATTACGCACCAAAATCAACAGTGGTTTACAGAAAATCATTGCTGACGGCACTTACGCCAAAATCTATGAAAAATGGTTTGATGCACAGGTACCAACACTGCCAGCCGCAACCCAGCCAGCAAAATAACCCTTTCTTATATACGCCACCGCTGCGTGAATGCGCGGTGGCTTGATTGACCGGATCACCCTATGTCAGGATTTCGTTGGGAAATCATTCAGGAATACGCCCCACTGTTTATGGACGGTGCCTGGATGACAATTAAGTGCACCATTATCTGTGTGATTTTGGGCACAACCTGGGGGTTAACCCTCGGTCTGGGCCGTCTGGCGCAAGCGCCTCACGGTATCTGGAAGCCAGTATTGTACTATTTCGTTCAATGGCCAGTGCGCATCTATATTAGTGCTATTCGTGGCACACCCTTATTTGTGCAAATAATGGTGGTGCATTTCGCGCTGGTGCCACTGTTTATTAACCCACGGGATGGCATTCTGGTCACCAATGGCATTATGTCTTCTGATTTTGCCAGAATGCTGCGCTCAGATTACGGTGCTTTTTTATCCTGCGTCGTGGCTATCACGCTGAACGCGGGTGCTTATGTTTCTGAGATTTTCCGTGCGGGTATTCAGTCAATTGATCGCGGCCAGATGGAAGCCTCGCGCTCATTGGGAATGAGCTACGGCAAAACGATGCGCAAGGTTATTCTGCCTCAGGCTTTCCGCCGGATGTTACCGCCACTGGGTAACAATGCCATCGCTATCGTAAAAGATTCATCGCTGGCCTCTGCGATTGGCCTGGCTGACTTAGCCTATGCTGCTCGCACTGTTTCTGGTGCCTATGCGACTTATTGGGAACCCTACCTGACCATCTCACTGGTTTATTGGGTTATCACATTCTTACTTTCGCTATTAGTGCGGCATATGGAAAAGAGGTTCGGTAAAAGTGATTCACGTACATAACCTACAAAAACAATTTGGCGAAACCCATGTGTTGCGTGGCATTTCTTGCGACATTCAGCCAAAAGAAGTGGTTTGCATCATTGGCCCATCCGGTTCGGGTAAAAGCACCTTTTTGCGCTGTATTAATGCGTTGGAGACGTTATCCGGGGGGGAAATAACCGTTAATGGTTTTGAGATCCATAACCCGAAAACCGATCTCAACCGGATGCGCGAAAGTGTCGGCATGGTGTTCCAACGTTTTAATCTATTTCCTCATATGACGGTGTTGGAAAACCTAACCATGGCACCTATGGATGTTAAAAAGCTGCCACGAGCGCAAGCCATAGAACGGGCTGAATTGTTGTTACGCAAGGTGGGATTACTCGATAAGATTGATGCCTATCCCAGCAGTCTTTCTGGCGGTCAACAGCAACGCGTCGCCATTGCCCGAGCCTTGGCAATGGAACCTAAAATCATGTTGTTTGACGAACCGACTTCAGCGCTGGACCCGGAGTTAGTCGGTGAAGTGCTGGCGGTGATGAAAGCATTAGCACTGGAAGGGATGACCATGGTGGTAGTGACTCATGAAATGGGCTTTGCCCGAGATGTTGCCGACCGGGTGCTGTTTATTGATCAAGGGGTGATACAGGAAGAGGGGCAACCGGAAAAAATCTTTACCGCCCCGACTAACCCGCGAACTCAGGCATTTCTCAGTAAGGTGCTTTCAGCGCAAGGGTAAACGGTTACCCATTGAAGATGTTACAAATTGAAGCGGGTTATTATCGGGTGAAACCGAATAGCCCGCCGATTTGCTCACCAACCAGTAAGAAATGAAAACAGCATCCAGAATAAACACAATACGGCAATACCACTCCCACCAATGGTAAATAAGAGATTACCGCGCGATAACACACTCAAAGCAATACCTACCAACACTGAAACCGGCATCAGCGCCAGAAAGAACGGCCAAGTGTACAGCAGGAAGAAGACGGTATTGGGACCATAGACAAAGAAAGGTATCGCAAACGCCAGCCAATAGAAAACAAAGCCTGTAACGCCACCGAGAAAGGAGTATGACGGCTCCTCCCTTTCCCGCTGTTCGTCGATAATAATTTGGGTGATATTCTGCATAGCAATCCTGTGGGCACAGTTTACCAGCACGCTCTAAGGGCGTTTTGCCGGTAGCCATTAGTATAGATACCCAGCGTAATTAGCGTTACAGGTAGGCAGCAAGCTAATACATCCCGATGCGCTTACACAGTCAAGTGATTCGGGTGAATGCGTGCAGCTAACGGTCCTGTAGCTTCAAGTACAAAGGGTATCATTTAGGATTTGATAATAGCTCGACCACGCAGTACGTCTAACAATTGTTCAATCAAATTTGTTACTAATTGTTCACCCGGCAAATGAATATCAGCGTGTTCGGGTGATTCATAAATAGAGTCAATGCCAGTAAAATTTTTCAGCTCGCCAGCACGGGCTTTTTTGTACAAACCTTTAGGGTCACGGGCCTCACAAATAGCCAACGGTGTATCGACAAATACCTCAATAAACTGGCCTGATGCCAACATATTGCGCACCATTTCCCGCTCAGCCCGATGAGGTGAGATAAACGCCGTCAGCACCACCAACCCGGCATCTACCATCAGTTTGGCCACCTCCCCGACGCGACGAATATTCTCGCGCCGGTCAGTATCAGAAAAACCCAAATCACGGCATAAACCATGGCGCACATTGTCGCCATCCAGTAAGTAAGTGCTAACACCGCGAGCAAACAGTGCCTGTTCCAGCGCACCGGCAAGGGTAGATTTCCCTGAGCCAGATAAACCGGTAAACCACAGCACCACCCCTTGGTGCCCATGCTGTTGCTCCCGATCCTCTCGGGTCACCGCATGGGGATGCCAGATGATATTCTCATCAGCCGGCAGAGCGCCCGATTCATTAACATCATGCGTTTTCAACGGATCGGCGTACAAGTTATTTACCCCCTAACAGATCACGCGCGCCCCAGTGTGGGAAATGGCGGCGAACCAAAGCATTCAGTTCTAACTCAAACGTACTGAATTCAGTATTTTCCTGATAAACCGACGCCAGCGTTTCGCGAATTAACCCTGCACCAACAGTGACATTAGTCAGCCGATCAATAAAGATCATGCCACCGGTATCCCGATTGCGTTGATAGCTGTCGAGCACCAGCGGTTCATCAAATGCCAGTTCAACCAAACCAATGCCATTAAGCGGCAGGCTGTCAACTACCCGCTGGGTCAATGAGTTGATTTCCACCTGATATTGAATATTTTCCACCCGCGCACGGGTCTTTTTCCCCGCTACTTTGATGTCATAACTTTGTCCAGCCACTAACGGCTGTTCCGCCATCCACACCACATCCACCAGCGCATTTTGCGCCGCTGTTAAGGTCTCACTGGCATCAACCAATAAATCGCCACGGCTGATATCCACTTCATCAGTCAGCACCAAGGTTATGGCTTCGCCGGGGATGGCTTGCTCCAAGTCACCATCAAAAGTAACAATGCGCGCCACACTTGATTCCATACCGGACGGCAGCACTTTTACTCTCTGCCCAACGCGCACCACACCGGCAGACAAGGTGCCAGAATAACCACGAAAATCCAGGTTTGGCCGGTTAACATACTGCACCGGGAAGCGCAGCGGCTGCTGCCGGCTGGCATTGACCACATCAACACTTTCCAGCACTTCCAGGAGTGTCGGGCCGGAATACCAATTCATTTTCTCGCTCGGTGATGCCACATTATCGCCATCCAGCGCAGATAGAGGGACAAACTTGATGTCGAGATCCGTGGGTAATTGCTCGGCAAAACTCAGGTAATCTTCTTTAAATTGTTCGAAGACGCTTTCCTGATATTCCACCAAATCCATCTTATTCACCGCCACTACCAAATGGCGGATCCCCAGCAATGTAGCGATAAAGCTGTGACGGCGAGTTTGATCCAATACCCCTTTGCGGGCATCGATCAACAAAATCGCCAGATCGCAGGTAGAAGCCCCGGTCGCCATATTGCGGGTATATTGCTCATGCCCCGGTGTATCCGCGATGATAAATTTGCGTTTCTCGGTTGAGAAATAGCGATAAGCCACATCAATGGTGATGCCCTGCTCACGCTCGGCCTGCAAGCCATCAACCAATAACGCCAAATCCAATTTTTCACCCTGAGTGCCAATACGTTTACTGTCAGTGTGCAGCGTTGATAACTGATCTTCATAGATTTGGCGGGTATCATGCAGTAAACGCCCAATCAGGGTGCTCTTACCGTCATCCACACTGCCACAGGTCAGAAAACGCAACATCGTTTTATGCTGTTGGGCATGCAGGTAAGCTTCTACTCCACCCTCGTTGGCAATCTGCTGGGCGATAGAGGTATTTTGTAAAATCATCGATTTGTTCTCTGAAACTGACAGCTCATCGACAACGGGCTGATCTTGTAATTTCGTGCTCATTGGGCGCTCCTCAGAAATATCCCTGACGCTTTTTAAGCTCCATCGAGCCGGATTGGTCACGGTCGATCATTCGCCCCTGACGCTCACTGGTGGTAGAGATAAGCATCTCTTCGATGATGGCCGGTAAAGTTTCAGCCTCGGACTCTACCGCGCCAGTCAATGGCCAACAGCCCAAGGTGCGAAAACGCACCATCTTCTGAGTAATGACCTCACCCGGTTGTAAATCAATTCGGTCGTCATCCACCATCAGTAACATGCCATCACGCTCAACCACCGGGCGAGGCTTTGCCAGATACAGTGGAACAATGTCGATTTTTTCCAAGAAGATATATTGCCAAATATCCAGCTCAGTCCAGTTGGACAGCGGGAACACGCGGATACTTTCGCCTTTGTTAATTTGGCCGTTGTAGTTGTGCCACAGTTCCGGGCGCTGATTTTTTGGATCCCAGCGATGGAAGCGGTCACGGAACGAATAAATACGCTCTTTGGCGCGGGATTTCTCTTCGTCACGCCGTGCGCCACCAAATGCAGCATCAAAACCATATTTGTTCAGCGCTTGCTTCAAGCCTTCGGTTTTCATGATATCGGTGTGTTTGGCGCTGCCGTGAACAAACGGGTTAATGCCCATCGCTACCCCTTCCGGGTTGCGGTGGACCAGTAGCTCGCAGCCAAATGCTTTAGCGGTACGGTCGCGAAATTCATACATCTCGCGGAATTTCCAACCGGTATCCACATGCAATAACGGGAATGGCAAATTACCGGGGAAGAAGGCCTTGCGCGCCAAATGCAGCATCACAGAGGAATCCTTACCGATAGAATAGAGCATCACCGGATTACCGAATTCAGCGGCCACTTCACGGATGATATGGATACTCTCCGCCTCCAATTGCCGCAAATGAGTGAGTCGTTTTTCGTCCATAACAGATCCTTTATGCCAAATTCACGACTGACGGGCTGATAGCCTGTTCAGTCTGTGGTTGTTGCCCAAACCAGGCGATTTGGTGATGTAAATCCACCACTTCACCGATAACCAGCAGTGCTGGGGTCGGCGCCTGATGTGCTAATGATTCCAGTTGGGCCAGTGTGCCCGTCAAAACTTGTTGGTCAGCACGGGTTCCCCGGCCAATTACCGCTACAGGAGTGGTGCTTGCCCGACCATGGGCTATGAGCTGACGGCTAATCTCGGCGGCTTTCACTGTTCCCATATAAATCGCCAAAGTTTGGCGGCCTCGAGCCAGTGCCGGCCAATCCAAATCATCGCCATCGGCGCGGCAATGCCCGGTAATAAAGGTCACGCTCTGAGCATAGTCACGATGCGTCAGAGGGATACCCGCATAGGCTGTCGCCCCACTTGCCGCCGTCACTCCCGGCACCACCTGAAACGCGATGCCCGCACGCGCCACCATTTGCAGCTCTTCACCACCACGGCCAAAGATAAACGGATCACCGCCTTTCAGCCGCACTACCCGTTTCCCCTGCTGCGCCAGCGAGACAAGTAATTGATTGGTTTCTTCCTGTGCTACCGAGTGCGCTCCCGCCCGTTTGCCGACACAGATACGTTCAGCGTCACGCCGTACCAGATCCAACACTTCCGGGCTGACTAAATGGTCATATAACACCACATCAGCCTGCTGAATCACTTGCAGGCCACGTAATGTCAGCAAACCTGGACAACCAGGCCCCGCCCCCACCAAAGCAACCTCACCCTGAGTGCTGCGCTGCCCCTCCAGCTCCCGTTGTAATTCCTCTTCGGCTTGTGCTAACTGACCACGGCTAATCAGACTCGCAAAGCGGCCACTAAACGCATTTTCCCAAAAGCGACGGCGCTCTCCCATCGAGGCGATATGCTGTTTAACCCGACCACGCCAGCGCCCGGCAACGGCTGCCATATCACTCAGACTGGCAGGTAGCAGAGCCTCTAACTTCTCACGCAGTAAACGCGCCAGCACCGGAGCTTGACCGGCAGAGGAGATAGCCACCACCAGAGGGGAGCGATCGACAATCGACGGGAAGATAAACGAGCAGCGGGGTTGGTCATCAACCACGTTAGCCAAAAGATGTCGCTGATCCGCAGCGGTAAAAACAGCGGCATTCAGCACGGTATCGTTGGTGGCGGCAATCACCAAAAAAACATCATCCAACTGTTCCGGCAAGAAAACCTTTGCAAGCCAGTTAATGCGGCCATCCTGATGCTGTTGTTCCAGTTCAGATGAAAGAGCCTGTGCCACTACCCTCACCTGTGCACCCGCGCGGTGGAGTAAATCAATTTTTCGCGCAGCGACTTCGCCGCCGCCAACAACCAATACTGGGCGCTGTTTCAAGTCGGCAAATAGAGGTAGATAGTCCACAACGTCCTTCAATTACATGATAAAGCGTAGGGTGACTATAGGGGGGGGGCATGGCCTTATGAAATGACGAAAAGTAATTACAAGTTCCATAATGATATATAGGCGTAACAGCATGGCTTGCAGCTAAGTTAGCCAATTCGCACTCAGGGCGATTTTCTTACTTACTGACATAAAATTTCTACACTTTAGGAAGTATACAAATTGTCTATTGGTGTAGACAGTTTCATACTAAGCACCGGAAAGAGCTGTATTGTCCATGCTGCGAGGCATGGCCCAGACTATAACAAGGATATTTCGGTATGTTTTCCCGCCGTCGCCTAAAGTGGGCACTATTCACCCTGTGTTTCAGTACCGTCTTACCGTTGCATGCCGCTACGACTCAGGCCGTTGGTCGAATCGCTGAACAACAAATCCGCCATATCAGCACCTACTTTCCCGGCCGTATGGCGGGTAGCCCGGCAGAATTACTGGCTGCTGAGTATATCAACCACCGTTTTCAGCAAATGGGTTATCAAAGCAACCTACGGGGTTTTAATACCCGCTATCTGTATACCAGTAAAAACGGTAAACCAAGCTGGCACACACTGACTGCCACCTCGGTGATTGCCGCTCGCAACATAACAACTCTCGATAAAAAGCAGGCGACTGGCAAAGCGGATGACCAGAAACAGATAATTATCATGGCGCACTTTGATACCTATACACCGCAAAGTGATAAAGATTTAGATAAGAATCTGGGTGGGCTGACGCTACAAGGGGTCGATGACAATGCGGCAGGGGTCGGCGTTATGCTGGAACTGGCTGAACATCTGAAAGACACACCATTGCGCTATGATTTGCGTTTTGTGGCACTCAGCGCCGAGGAGATAGGTGCACAAGGTGCCGAGAACTATCTGCAACGAATGAGTAAAACGGAGAAAGCCAACACACTGCTGGTGATCAACTTAGATAGTCTGATAACCGGTGACCGGCTCTATTTTAATGCCAGTAACCAGCCCACAGCCATTGCTGCAAGGGATCAGGCACTTGCGTTGGCACGTCGGTATGGCATTACTGCCGCCACAGTTAAAAACCAGATTAGCTCCCCCTGTAGGGCGGATAAAAATATCTTCTATAACGCCGGATTACCGGTGTTATCTGTCGAAGCAAGCAACTACAGCCTGGGTAACAAAGAGGGTTGTCAGCAACGGGCCATCAGTAGCCACTTTCCTCAAGGTATAACCCGTCATCAAAGCCAGCTAGATAACTTAAATTATCTGGATAAGTACTTACCGGGTCGTATCAGTAAACGTTCACACGATAGTGTGAAAATATTGTTGCCCCTGATACAAGCGCTCGCTGCTGATAAAAAATAATATTGGCTTTGCGTAACTTCGCGCAAAATACAGATAAAAACCAACAAATTCAATGTCAGGGTGATCATTATGATCGCCCTTTTTCGTGCTTTTCACGTATAACTCCTGGTGGGTATAGCACCCATAATTAATTGACTCAATCTCGCTAGTGGGTATAATGCCCACCAGCAACTCACCAGGAGATCACATGGAGAGTGGCGAATTAATAAAGCGATTGCAGGAAGGTGTGAAGTCACCCACTGGGAACCGCCTCCACACATAGGGTTTGAATGATGACGGGTATAAACGCTTAGGGAGTTAACCATGATCTACCCTATTTTTATTTTCAGTACTACTGAAGGATTCGATGGATATTTTCCCGATCTTGACGGTTGTTTCTTTGCTGGCAATACCTTTGCCGATATCAGTAAAAATGCCGAAGAAGCCTTTGCTGTTCATATTGAAGCACTGATGGATGAAGGTTTTCCATTACCCACGCCCCCGAAAGATCCACAGCGTTACATTGGGGATCCCCGGTTAAAAGAAGAAGCGGGGATTTTGGGGTTTGTTGAGATTGATCCGGCCAAATATGAAAGTAAGGCGGTCAAATTCAATCTGACCATGTCGCAAAATCTGCTGACCGCCATTGATAAGTTTATCGCCACACACCGGGGTTATAAGAACCGTAGCCAATTTCTGGCTGAATTGGCACGTGAGAGAATCATCAGCTAATAGATAATGAAAATGAGGGCACAGGCAGCGCCCTCAGACCACAGACAAATTCAAATAAAGGGAGAACGTGCGGTTGGGTGTAGGCGTTACGCATCAGTCGCCGGAACGCCCATCGGGGATGGTCCACTCTTCATTCACTGAGCTGTAACACTCACAGGGCTATAAATAGCGTTGATATTAGCTTCAACCTTCATGCAGGCCGCATTCGCGTTTCAACCCAAAGAAGCGAGTTTCCTCTTCGCTCATTCCCGGTTCCCATTTACGGGTAGTGTGAGTATCCCCGACCGATAAGTAACCCTGTTCCCAAAGAGGGTGATAGCTCAGGCCATTTTGGGTCAGATATTGATAAATCTGCCGATTATCCCAATCGATAATCGGTAGTAATTTGAAAACGCCGCGCTGAATGGCTAACACCGGTAGCTGTGCCCGGCTGCCTGATTGTTCACGGCGAAGACCAGCAAACCACGTTTGAGCCCCCAGCGTTTCCAACGCCCGATTCATGGGTTCCACTTTGTTCAGGTCATTGTAACGTTCAATACCTTCAACTCCTTGCTGCCACAATTTACCGTAACGGGCTTCCTGCCAAGCCGGGCTATGAGGGGCACGAAATACCTGTAAGTTAAGTTGAAGCTTCTCAGTCAAGTCATCAATAAACTGATAAGTTTCTGGGAATAGGTAACCGGTATCAGTAAGAATTACTGGAATATCAGAACGTTGCCGCGTAACAAGATGCAAACAAACGGCGGCCTGAATACCAAAGCTGGAAGAAAGTACAAACTCGCCCGGTAGATTTTCCAATGCCCAGCTCACCCGCTCTTGCGCGGTTAAATGCTCAAGTTGACCGTTAACCAGTACCAGTGCCGCCGCTTGTTCTGCTTTCGGCAGGGCATTAAGTTCACTCAAGTTAAATTGGCTCACACCGCCTCCTGTACGTCATAAAAATCACGGGCTGAATCAATCACTGGAGCAATCACACCAACGCGAATCACAAAGTCACCGAAACCTTCATCAGCATGGCGCTCTTTTGCCCAGCGCCCAACCAACTGATCGGTAATTGCCAGAATTTCATCTTCGGTGATGTTTTCACGATACATCCGCGGTATCCGAGTGCCTTCCCGGTTGCCACCCAGATGCAGGTTATAACGACCAACGGCTTTACCCACCAGCCCTACTTCTGCCAGTAAAGCCCGGCCACAGCCGTTCGGGCAGCCGGTAACTCGCATCACAATATGTTCATTGGGCAAACCGTGTTGCTGCAAAATACCTTCAATACGGGTAACAAACTCTGGCAGGAAGCGTTCAGCTTCGGCCATAGCCAATGGGCAGGTTGGGAATGAAACACACGCCATGGAGTTCTCACGCTGCGGGCTGACACTGTCATCCATCAAGCCATGCTCACGGGCCAGCGCCTCAATACGGGCTTTATCTTTTTCCGGCACCCCTGCCACAATCAGGTTCTGATTCGCAGTTAAGCGGAAATCACCCTGATGGATTTTAGCAATTTCTGCCACACCGGTTTTCAGGCTACGGCCAGGATAATCTAGCAAACGGCCATTTTCGATAAACAGGGTTAAATGCCATTTTTTATCAATGCCTTTCACCCAGCCAATACGATCGCCACGACCAGTAAATTGATAAGGCTTAATAGCGCCGAAACTGACGCCTGCGCGCTTTTCAACTTCCGCTTTGAAGGTTTCTATCCCTACTCGCTCCAGAGTATATTTGGTTTTAGCATTTTTGCGATCGGTACGATTGCCCCAATCACGTTGAGTGGTAACAACCGCTTCAGCGATAGCCAGCGTGTGTTGTAGCGGAATGTAGCCAAATTCACTTGCTTTACGGGGATAGGTATTCTTATCACCATGAGCAATAGATAGCCCACCGCCTACCAACACGTTAAAGCCAATCAGTTTGCCTTTATCGGCGACAGCCACAAAGTTGAGATCGTTGGCGTGTAGATCCACATCATTTTGCGGAGGAATAACAACTGTAGTTTTAAATTTACGCGGTAAATAGGTCGCGCCGAGAATCGGCTCCTCATCGGTGGTCGCCACTTTTTCCGCATCCAACCAAATTTCGGCATAAGCGCGAGTACGCGGCAGCAAATGCTCAGAAATCTTTTTCGCCCATTCGTAGGCTTCCTGATGTAGCACCGATTCCACCGGGTTCGACGTACACAGTACATTACGGTTTACATCGTTTGCCGTCGCCAACGCATCCAGCCCCAATTGATTAAGCAACTGATGGGCCGGTTTAACATTACCTTTCAGAATGCCATGGAACTGGAATGTCTGGCGATTGGTGATACGGATGCTGCCGTATAAGGTGTTATCCGCCGCAAACTTATCAATTCCCAACCATTGCTGTGGGGTAATAATCCCCCCTGGCAAGCGGCAACGTAGCATCATGGCATGACGTGGTTCCAGCTTCTGCTCGGCGCGTTCGGCGCGGATATCACGGTCATCCTGCTGGTACATACCGTGGAAGCGGATTAACAGGAAGTTGTCGCCATTGAAACCACCCGTTAGACCGTCATTCAAGTCTTTGGCAATGGTCCCACGCAGGAAATTGCTTTCCGACTTCATACGTTCGCCATCAGACAGTTTTCCAGTAACGACTAATGGCCCTGGGTGTTTTTCATTCATCAGTACACATCCCGCTGATAACGGCGCGCCAGGCGCAGCTCACTTAAATATTCATCAGCCTGCTCGGTATCCATTGCACCGTGCAGAGCCACCACGTCCAGTAAAACCTGCTCAACGTCTTTGGCCATGCGGTTAGCATCGCCACAGACGTAAATGTGGGCACCTTGTTGTATCCAGTTCCACAGTTCTGCGCCCTGTGCGCGCAGTTTGTCTTGTACGTATATTTTATGGGCCTGATCGCGCGACCAAGCCAGATCAATGCGGGTCAGCAAGCCGTCTTTAACATAGCGCTGCCATTCAACCTGATAGAGGAAATCCTCGGTGAAATGAGGGTTGCCAAAGAACAACCAATTCTTGCCACTCGCACCATCGGCCTCACGCTGTTGCATAAAGGCGCGGAAAGGTGCAATACCGGTACCGGGACCAATCATGATAACTGGCGTTTCCGGGTTAGCAGGCAGGCGGAAGTTATCGTTATGTTCGATAAAGACTCGAATATCACCCTCCACTTCCAACCGATCAGCCAAATACCCTGACGCCCCTCCGGTACGTGGCCGCCCATCAATGTCATAGCGCACCACACCCACAGTGATATGTACTTCGTTTTCAGTCTCAGCCTGTGAGGAAGCAATGGAGTACAAGCGCGGCGTCAGTGGCCGTAACAGCGCAATCAACTGATCAGCATTGAGATCAGACGGGGCCTGTCTAACCATATCAACGATCGGGGTATTTTTGGCATATTGTTGCAGCGCCGGTTTATCTGCCAGCAGCGCAATCAGCTTCTCATCACGGGAAAGTACCGCATACTTATCAACGATCAGCGTCGTATTTTGTGTCAGTTCAAAATGGCTGCGCAATGCCTGTGCCAGTGGCAGATTCTGCCCGTCGACACTGACCTGTTCGTCACCTTTAAGCCACAACAGAGCGAGCAGCTCGTCTACCAGGGCCGGGTCATTATCAAACCAGACCCCCAGTGCATCACCGGGTTGGTAACGCAGACCTGAATCGGCTAAATCTATTTCAATGTGGCGGACATCTTTTTCGGAGTTACGGCCTGTCACTTTCTGCTGTACCGATAATTGCGCGGTCAGTGGTGCCGTTTTGCTGTATGGGCTGGATGTGATTTCATCCACGACACCACTTTGAGTTACCGCCGCCGCAGTTGCCGATTGTGCCGGCACCCGAGCCTGTAACACTGCAACGATCTGCTGACGCCACTGCTGTGCCGATTCCTGATATTCCACATCCGCATCGACACGATCCAATAAGCGCTGAGCACCAAGTTCCGCCAATTTGCTGTCGAAATCTTTACCTGCCTGGCAAAAGTGCTCGTAAGAGGTGTCCCCTAATCCAAACACAGCAAAGGCGGTTTCCGGCAACTTAGGCGCTTTTTTAGAGAATAAGTATTTGTGCAATGCAACCGCTTCTTCCGCGGGTTCACCTTCGCCCTGAGTGGAGGCAACGACAATTAATAGGCGTTCTTGTGCAATTTGCTTAAACTTATAATCACCCGCATTGACCAAATTGACATTAAGTTTAGCCGCCAGAAGGTCATCACGTAGCTGTTCCGCCAAGCGGCGTGCATTACCGGTCTGAGAGGCAGAGATAAGGGTAATCGTCAGCGCTGGCGGAGCCACTGCCGCTGGGGTTGCAGCCACACCTGGCTGTTGATTAACCATGCCCCAGAAATAACCGGACAACCATGCCATTTGGGTTGGGGAAAACTCACCAACCGCCGCCTGTAAGCGGGCTAACTGCTCCGGCGATAGCGGAAGTAAAGAAGTAGGAGGAACCTGAGTCGTCATTGCAGTACGCATTCCCTTAAGCTTTAGCCAGTGTCAGTCGATCTATTTTCAGCACATATTTCTTAATGTTTGTAAGGTTAACCATCCCGATAATAACAATTAAAGAAGCGATAGAAATAATAAATAACCAAAACGACTAAGCGGTTTTTCAGGTAATGGATATGAGTTAAAGTGTTCAACTTATTAAGAAAATTTTCACTAACCCATATCAAGCTATTAATTTGCCACGTCTACATATAAATCAGTAAGCTACGGGTAAAAGGCCGGTTTGCCAGGGGCCAGGAAGCGCTCCCCGTTGTGCGCTTTCATAGCCAGCAGAGGTGCTTTCCGGTACTATGCGGCGGTTTTTTGAGTCAATAAGGTCAGGACTATGAGCACCACCCTATTTAAAGATTTTCAATTTGAAGCCGCTCACCGGCTGCCCCATGTTGCGGAAGGTCATAAGTGTGGCCGTTTGCACGGTCATTCATTTATGGTCCGTATCGAGGTTACCGGTGAAGTCGATGCTCACTCCGGCTGGGTGATGGATTTTGCTGATCTGAAAGCGGCATTTAAACCTATTTGGGAACGACTGGATCACTACTATCTGAATGATATTCCCGGTTTGGAAAACCCGACCAGTGAAGTACTGGCCAGTTGGATTTGGCAACAGCTTAAACCGCAGTTACCAGAACTGAGCGCAGTAATGGTGAAAGAGACCTGTTCTGCGGGCTGCGTTTATCGCGGATAATAAATCGCGACTAACAAATCGATACCCAAAGTCATTGATGTTGCAGCGCTTGCGCTGGCCCGCAGGGTGAGCCTCTTATAAGGCTCATAATCCCAATGAGCTTACATGAGTAAGTGATTTGGGTGACAAATCTGTCGGGAGCAGATTTGAACGCTGCTTGCAGCGGCCTCACAGAGGCGAGGCCCATGGATGGGCCGAGTAATGAGCGCCGCAACACCGCTGCGGCGGCAAGGACGAAGGGGATCCCAAAGTCATTGATGTTGCAGCAAGACAGCAAGTGAATGAATCCCAATGAGCTTACATGAGTAAGTGATTTGGGTGAATGAGCGCCGCAACACCGCTGCGGCGGCAAGGACGAAGGGGATTAAGCGATATTTAAATACTTATGCGTCTGCATCGACAACCGCCAATTCTTGGCAATACAAGTTTCGATACAGAGCTTAGTAGCGTCGTCTTTCTGGCTGATGGGTTGTAACGCAATAATCCGCTTTTTGTCGTCATCCAGCGTGGCAAGCAGTGCCTCTAATGCCTCGATATCACGCATGCGGCCAACCGGATGTTTGATTTCATCGGCGCGTTGCAATGCCTGAGGCAATACTTTCAGGCCACCGCGCATATTTACTTTTGGCGAAACCGTCACCCAGGTCGTCGCTGAACACCGCACATCATGCGTGCCGCTGGTTTCAATCTGACAGCTATAACCGGCCTGCTCCAACAATGAGGTTAAGGGGAATAAGTCGTAAATAGCGGGTTCTCCGCCAGTGATAACAACATGGCGAGCGGTATATCCCTGCTGAGAGAAAATTTCCAGTAGCTGTTGTGCGCAGGCTTCCCCCCAGGCATCACTTTCGGCAGTTTTCACCATAATACGCTGCATATCAACTTCCCGATCGGCTTCCTTTTCCCAAGTGTGTTTGGTATCGCACCAGCTACAACCTACCGGGCAGCCCTGCAAACGCACAAAGATCGCCGGTACACCGGTGAAGTAACCCTCGCCTTGCAAGGTTTGGAACATCTCATTAATCGGGTACAGCATCAGTTTCTCTATATTCATTCAAGCCAATCGGCGATTATCGCAGATTCTCTGACTGTGACCAAACTGGCAACGCTTATGCTGCCAGTTTGTCTGTATCAGAGTATTACTCAATCACACCACAAGCCATGCGCGCACCGCCACCGCCTAACGGCATTGGATGATCGGCATAGTTGTCACCACCGGCATGAATCATCAAGGCATGCTGCTTCAGTTCAGAGAGTGATTTCAGCCGCGGAGCCAATACCTGATAAGTCGCACTGCCATCAGCATTCACTACCAGCCCCGGCAAATCCCCCAGATGCCCTTTGTCATTATAAGGGCCAAGGTGTACGGCCGTTTTTTGTGGGTCCAAATGGCCGCCAGCGGCAAGGGCTGGCACGGGTTTGCCGTCTTTCTGCCCTGGTGCACAACTTGGGAATTCATGCAGATGGAATCCATGAATTCCCGCCACCAGCCCGGTCAAATTAGGCGTGAACAGTAAACCATAAGGTGTTTCAGTCACTGTCACCGTGCCCAGAGCTTTACCATTACCTTCAGGGAGTGCTTCGTTCATGGTCACAGTAACGCCCGCAGCCAGCACACTGCTGGTAAAAAGCATCGCTGGCAACATTAAGTATTTCAGTTTCATCCGTTATCTTCCTTTATGCATTATTGTCGAATCATTCGGGTACACATTAATGATAACGGGTGATGAATTATCTGCACGGCAGCGGTGTAAGAGATGTGAAGCCGATGTGTGGGGTGGGTGAGATTCAGATTAATCCCGCAGAGGTAAGTAAGTGGTAATAACAGGCTAATTTGTAACAATGACAGCTCACGACCCGCATATTACCGAAGCTTGCCCCGCCATATCCCATAAAAAAACCCGCCTATTAAGGCGGGCTTTATCAACAAACTGTTTTACTGAAGGTAAAGCGCAGTAATTACTGGCCTTTCACTTCTTTCAGACCGTTGAATGGTGCGCGGTCGCCCAGCGCTTCCTCAATCCGAATAAGCTGGTTGTATTTAGCAACACGGTCAGAACGGCTCATTGAACCAGTTTTGATTTGGCCTGCTGCGGTACCTACTGCCAGGTCGGCAATGGTAGCATCTTCGGTTTCGCCTGAACGGTGAGAGATAACCGCGGTGTAACCTGCATCTTTCGCCATCTTGATAGCAGCCAGAGTTTCGGTCAGAGAACCGATCTGGTTGAATTTGATCAAGATAGAGTTAGCAACACCTTTCTCGATACCTTCTTTCAGGATCTTGGTGTTGGTTACAAACAGGTCGTCACCAACCAGCTGGATTTTGTCACCCAAAACTTCGGTCTGGTATTTGAAGCCAGCCCAGTCAGATTCGTCCAAGCCATCTTCGATGGAGACGATTGGGTACTGTTTGGTCAGGTCTTCCAGGAAGTGAGTGAACTCTTCAGAAGTGAACGCTTTGTTGCCTTCGCCAGCCAGAACATATTTGCCATCTTTGTAGAACTCAGATGCCGCACAGTCCATAGCCAGAGTAACATCTTTGCCCAACACGTAGCCTGCTTGTTTTACCGCTTCAGCGATAACAGCCAGTGCTTCGGCGTTAGAACCCAGATTTGGTGCATAACCGCCTTCGTCGCCTACCGCAGTGCTCATGCCTTTAGACTTCAGAACTTTAGCCAAAGTATGGAACACTTCTGAACCGATGCGAACCGCTTCTTTCAGAGTTTTCGCGCCTACTGGCTGAATCATAAACTCTTGAATATCAACGTTGTTATCAGCATGTTCGCCGCCGTTGATGATGTTCATCATAGGCAGTGGCATAGAGAATTTGCCTGGGGTGCCGTTCAGTTCAGCAATGTGCTCGTACAAAGGCATGCCTTTAGACGCTGCTGCTGCTTTCGCTGCTGCCAGAGAAACAGCCAGGATGGCGTTAGCACCAAACTGGGATTTGTTCTCAGTACCATCCAGATCGATCATGATCTTATCGATGTTAGCCTGGTCTTTAGCATCTTTACCCATAACTGCCTGAGCAATTGGGCCATTTACTGCTGCAACGGCTTTCAGAACGCCTTTGCCCAGGAAACGGGATTTGTCACCGTCACGCAGTTCCAGTGCTTCACGGGAACCGGTAGAAGCACCTGATGGTGCCGCAGCCAAACCAACAAAACCGCCTTCCAGATGAACTTCAGCTTCTACAGTTGGGTTACCACGGGAGTCGATGATTTCGCGACCGATGACTTTAACAATTTTGGACATTAGATTTTCCTCAGTACAAGTTAAACTAAAACTCCAGACAGAGGGGGCGACATCGCTGCCGCCCCTTCTACCAAATATTTTATTTCACCTGGCGCTTCTGATAATCACCAGCCGCTTTAACAAAGCCGGCGAACAACGGGTGACCATCACGTGGCGTCGAAGTAAATTCTGGATGGAACTGACAAGCTACAAACCACGGGTGGTTTGGTAACTCAATAATTTCCACCAGTTTGTTATCCGCAGAACGCCCTGCTACACGTAACCCGGCGGCTTCAATCTGCTTCAACAACATGTTGTTTACTTCATAGCGATGACGATGGCGCTCAACGATGGTAGGTTCGCCATACATCTGACGTACCAGGCTACCTTCGGTCAGGTGACATTGTTGCCCACCCACCCGCATGGTACCGCCCAAATCGCTCTCTTCCGTGCGTACTTCAACGTTGCCGTCTTCATCACGCCATTCGGTGATTAATGCAACCACCGGATACTTACAGTCTGGCACAAATTCGGTGGAGTTTGCGTTTTCCATCCCCGCTACGTTGCGGGCAAACTCCATCAGTGCAACTTGCATACCCAGGCAAATACCCAGATAAGGAATATTGTGTTCACGGGCATAACGCGCTGCCAGAACCTTGCCTTCCACACCACGGTAACCAAAGCCACCTGGGATCAGAATAGCATCCAGTCCTTTCAGCATCTCTTCGCCGCGTGTCTCAACATCTTGCGAATCAATCAGCTTGATGTTCACCGTCAGGCGATTTTTCAGCCCACCGTGTTTGAGCGCTTCAATCACAGATTTATAAGCATCCGGCAATTCTACGTATTTACCGATCATCCCGATGGTCACTTCGCCACCTGGATTCGACTCTTCGTATAATACCTGTTCCCATTCAGCAAGATTTGCTTCAGGACAAGTTAAGCTGAATCGTTTACAAATATAATCGTCAAGGCCCTGTGATTTCAATAGCCCTGGGATTTTATAAATGGAATCAACATCTTTTAGGGAGATAACCGCTTTTTCTGGCACATTACAAAACAAGGCAATTTTGGCCCGTTCATTAGCAGGAACTGCGCGATCAGAACGGCAAATTAGCACATCTGGCTGAATACCAATGGAAAGCAGCTCTTTTACCGAATGTTGCGTTGGCTTAGTTTTCACTTCACCGGCAGCCGCCAGGTAAGGAACCAACGTCAGATGCATATAAAGCGTGTGCTCGCGGCCAACATCAACTGCCATCTGGCGAATAGCTTCCAGGAATGGCAAGGATTCGATATCGCCCACGGTGCCACCAATTTCAACCAAAACCACATCGTGGCCTTCGCCGCCTTCGATGATGCGCTCTTTGATAGCATTGGTAATATGAGGGATAACCTGGATAGTCGCACCCAGATAGTCGCCACGGCGTTCTTTACGCAGAACTTCAGAATAGATACGGCCAGTGGTGAAGTTGTTACGACGGGTCATTTTGGTGCGAATGAAACGCTCGTAATGCCCTAAATCCAGATCGGTTTCAGCACCATCTTCGGTGACGAAAACTTCCCCGTGTTGAGTCGGGCTCATGGTGCCCGGATCCACGTTGATGTACGGGTCCAGTTTCATGATGGTAACGTTGAGGCCACGGGCTTCAAGTATAGCCGCCAGAGAGGCTGCGGCAATGCCTTTACCCAGAGAGGATACGACCCCGCCGGTCACAAAAATATAATTAGTTGTCATGCTGAACCTGAGAGTTTAGGTTTAAAGACGATGGAAGAACCAAGACGGGAAAGTAGTATACTCGAACCTTGGTTTCGCTACAAACTATCTCCGCGCCAGTGGCCATTTTCGCGACCAAAACCGCACGGAACATCGTCTTGCTATCCGTTATAATTCAATATATTAACGTAATTAAAATCCAACAACCATCCGCCGAATGAATTAAAACACCTTAAATTTCAGTTTCTTGCTTTTTAACTTGCTGCCAGGCGGCTTCCATTTCTTCCAGCGTCGCGCGCTCCATGCTCTTCCCTGATGCCGTAACTATTTGTTCTACCTGACGAAAACGACGTTCAAACTTGCGGTTAGCTGCCTGTAAGGCATTTTCAGCTTTATGGCCTAAATGACGAGATAAGTTAACCGTAGCAAACAGCAAATCGCCAATTTCTTCCCCCAGTTTTTCTTCATCCACCACCGCCTGGCGAGCTTCGAACATCACTTCATCGATCTCTTCATAGACTTTGTCCAAAACCGGACCAAGTGTGTCCCAATCAAAACCAACCGCTGCGCAGCGCTTTTGGATTTTATGGGCTTTCATCAATGCTGGTAGTGCATCGGGAATATCATCCAGTGCCGAATACAGGGCTTTCTCCGCTCTTTCCTCGGCTTTACGCGATTCCCAACCCGCCAGCGCCGCTTCACTGCCAATCGCTACGTCAGTGGCGTTTAGCGCAGCATTAGGGAATACATGAGGGTGACGACGCTCCAGTTTGTCGCTGATGGCATGACAAACATCATCAAACGCAAACAGCCCCTGTTCCTGCCCCATTTGGGCATAAAACACCACCTGAAACAGCAAATCGCCCAACTCATCACGTAAATCGTCAAAATCCTTGCGCGCAATCGCGTCAAGCACCTCATAGGTTTCTTCTAATGTATAGGGAGCGATGGTGTCAAACGTCTGTTTACGATCCCACGGGCAGCCGTGTTCCGGGTCACGTAAGGTACGCATAATATCCAACAAACGTTGCAGAGCTAAGGCGTTGATATCAGGGGTAGTTACTGGCTGGGTCATCTCAATTTATTCACTTTTTGCTGTTTAAAATTCGAGGCGTAGCGGGCGCAGGCAGATTGCGGCCAGCGCACAGCCCCCGGAGCGTACACGCAGTACGTGAGGAGGGCGAGCACTGCCCAATATCAAGATGCTAAAGCGCAGTAGCCGTTTAAAGTTCACTAATTGCCGTGGAGCCGACGGGCATCTATCACATCCGGCAACTGATTCAGCTTGGCTAACACCCTACCCAGCACCTGCAAGTTGTAAATCTCGATATCCATATCGATGGTGGCGAGCATCTTTTTGGTATCGCTGCGGCTGGCAACCCCCAATACATTGACCTTTTCGTTCGCCAGTATGGTGGTGATATCACGTAACAAACCACTGCGATCATTGGCGGTCACCCGCACCACTAATGAATAGCCACTGGAGTAGCTTTCACCCCAAACCGCATCAACAATCCGCTCTGGTGCATGAGACTGCAATTCAGCCAGTTGTTCACAATCAGCACGATGAATGGATATCCCCCGCCCCTGGGTAATAAAACCAATAATCTCATCACCGGGAATCGGTTGGCAGCAGCGGGCAATATGGTGCATCAGATTGCCAACACCTTCGACCACAATGCGCCCGCTGTCTTTGCTGGCGTTGCGTGGTGGTGGCTGATGCTTATTATTCAGATGGCGCAATGCCTCTAAATCAGCCTCTTCCGCTGTTGGCTTGTTCAGCTTGCCTTGCAGGAAGTTGACCATCTGATTCAGACGGATATCACCACCGCCAATGGCCGCCAACACTTCATCCATCGAATTCATGTTATAGCGCGGAACCAGCAGCTTCTCAGCCTCTTTTAGGCTGATATCCATATGTTCCAATTCGTCGTCCAGCATCTGCCGGCCAGCAAGAATATTCTTGTCTCTATCTTGTTTTCTAAACCAGTTATGGATCTTGGATCGCCCACGACTGGTAGTGACATAACCGAGGTTAGGATTCAGCCAGTCACGGCTTGGGTTGGGCTGCTTCTGGGTGATAATTTCAATCTGGTCACCCATCTGTAACTGATAGGTAAACGGCACAATTCGGCCACTGATTTTAGCACCTATGCAGCGGTGCCCCACATCACTGTGAATATGATAAGCAAAGTCGAGTGGGGTAGAACCGGCAGGTAAATCAATAACATCGCCTTTCGGGGTAAACACATAGACCCGGTCGTCAAATACCTGACTACGCACTTCATCCAGCATCTCGCCAGAATCTGCCATCTCTTCCTGCCAGGCAATCAGCTTACGTAACCAGGCAATGCGCCCTTCATAGCCAGAACGCCCCGCCGCCACAGCACCTTCTTTGTACTTCCAATGGGCAGCAACCCCCAGTTCAGCATCTTCATGCATCTGGCGGGTACGAATTTGAATCTCCAGCGTTTTCCCACGCGGCCCGAGGACTACAGTATGAATTGACTGATAGCCATTGGGTTTAGGGTTAGCGACGTAATCATCAAACTCATCAGGCAAATGACGGAAATGAGTATGCACAATCCCCAATGCGGCATAGCAGTCCTGCAAACGCTCGACGACCACTCGCACAGCGCGCACATCGAATAACTCATCGAAGGCCAACGACTTTTTCTGCATCTTGCGCCAAATACTGTAGATATGCTTTGGTCGGCCATAAATATCAGCTTTGATACCTTCATCCGCCATTGCTTTGTGCAATGAAGCGACAAAATCATCAATGAATTGTTCACGATCAATACGACGCTCATGAAGCAATTTAGCAATTTGTTTATATTCATCGGGATGCAGATAGCGGAAGCAGAAGTCTTCCAACTCCCACTTAATCTGGCCAATACCCAAGCGGTTAGCCAGCGGGGCATAAATATTGGAACACTCTTTGGCCGCCAGCACGCGTTCGTCTTCCGGTGCATCTTTCACTTCACGCAAATGAGCAATACGCTCAGCCAGTTTGATGACCACGCAGCGAAAATCTTCCACCATCGCCAGCAGCATACGGCGCACGTTATCCACTTGCTCAGAGCTCATGGAATCGTTGTGAGTGGCTTTTAATTGGCGGATAGCGTCCATGTCACGCACGCCATGCACCAGATAGGTGATACCCTTGCCAAATTGCTCAGTCAGGGTGGTTTCATCCACCACATTGGCATCCACCAGCGGGAACAGTAGCGCCGCGCGCATACTGTCGTTATCCATGCTCAGAGTGGAAAGAATCTCAACCATTTCGAGACCGCGCCACAACAATAACGAGGCATCAGGATGGTTTTGCGTCTGTTGCTCACAGTAACGCCAGGTTTCGGCCAATCGCTCACCTGACTGCGGATTAGGAAGCCCCAAGCTGGCGATCCAGTCGTCGAGAGCAAACTCACCCGCCGGATTCAAATGTGCACTTCGTACCGCAACCATAACTTCTCCCTACTTTGCGATCCCTGGCTCCTGCATGAACAGCGCCATAGATTCAAGATGCCCGGTGTGGGGAAACATATCCAACATTCGCACCTGAGCAAGACGGTAACCGGCGGCTAACAACACCTGACTATCCCGTGCCAGCGTGGTGGGATTACACGAAACATACACCACCCGCTTTGGCGCCAGTTTGACTATATGTGACATCACCCCGGCAGCACCTGCGCGAGCGGGGTCTAATAATACTTTATCGAATCCTTGCATCGCCCACGGCTGACGACTGATATCGGATTCCAGATTTTCATGAAAAAATGACACGTTGGCTAATGCATTGTTCTGCGCATTATACTGCCCATTAGCCACCAGCTCCGCAACTCCTTCCACCCCGACAACTTCACGCGCACGCTTTGCTAGCGGCAATGTAAAATTACCCATGCCGCAGAAGAGATCCAGTACCCGCTCGTCAGGTTGTACATCAAGCCATGCCAGAGCCTGAGCCACCATTTGTTGGTTGACCGTATCATTGACCTGAATAAAATCCCGTGGATGAAATGCTAAGCGTAGACCGTCTATCTGGTAATAGGGGTCCTCACCAAAGAGTTTTTCCAGATTCTCGCTGTCGGCAGCCAGATAAACGGCAACCCCCTCCCGCAGGGCAAAATCTGTAAGCGCTGCACGATCTACCTCATTAAGGGTATCAAGGTGACGTAAAACCAGCAACGGCCCATTATCAGCCAGTACCAGTTCCACATGCCCTAACCGGCGCACAGCCTGTAAGGCAGATAAACATTGATAGAGCGGATGTAGCAGACGCTCCAATTCAGGCCGCAAGACGGGACAATGTTTTATGCTAACCAAGTCGTGAGATTCAGTTTGATGGAAGCCCATTTGTAATCGCTGCTGTTTTGGCTGATAGAGCAACCCCAACCTCGCCCGCCGCCGATAACCATACTCTGGCCCACAGATAACCGAGTCTAATGCAGGGCAGCCCCCCGTGGCCTGCACCAGCAGTCGCCTGAGCGAATCTACTTTGCTATCTTGTTGCAACTGGCTACAAGCGTGCTGCTGCTGACAGCCTCCACAAATTCCAAAGTGAGGGCAAGGAGGAGCCACTCTTTCGCTACATTGGTTCAACAAACGTTTAAGTTTACCGCGACCATACTGGCGTTTTTGCTCGATCAGCTCAATTTCAGCTTGCTCTCCCGGTAGAACCCCGGGGATAAAAATAGCTTTGCCTTTATCGCGTGCAACCCCCTGACCAAAGGGATCAAGAGAATTTACTGTCACAGTTATCGTTTGTCGGGTCGTCACACGTCGGTTTGGAGAGTAGAATTGCGCCATATTGATTGATCAAGCACTGGTTTTGTAAGCTGCCGATTCTCCCACATTGGAATACCATGACCAAATACAGTCTTCGCGCGCGCATGATGATTTTAATCCTGGCCCCCACGCTGCTTCTTGGGCTGTTACTCAGTACTTCCTTTATGGTAAATCGTTATAATGAGCTTCAAAAACAAATAGTTAATGCAGGCACTAATATTATCGAACCGTTGGCGGTTGCCAGTGAATATGGCATGACCTTTCGCAACCGCGATACTGTCCGTCAGTTGATTAACCTGCTTCATCGCCGTCACTCGAATATTGTTCGGTCAATATCCGTTTTCGACGCAGATAACAATCTTTTTGTCACATCTAACTATAATTACAATTCCTCACAATTAAGGTTACCTAAAGGTGATGCTATCCCTGAGTCGCTGATGCTCTCTTATCGCGGCGACTCGCTGATTATGCGAATGCCTATTGTCTCGGAATCCAACTTATCCAGTGACAGAGTCTCGGATTCGGATATAACCCATCAGCCACTAGGCTATATCGCCATAGATTTGGATTTACAATCGGTGCGTTTGCAGCAATACAAAGAGATCTTTATTTCAACCCTGCTGTTGCTGTTTTGCATGTGTGTGGCGATTTTGTTTGCTTATCGTTTGATGCGCGATGTTACCGGCCCAATCCGTAACATGGTGAATGCTGTTGACCGTATTCGTCGAGGGCAATTGGATAGCCGGGTCGAAGGACATATGCTCGGCGAGCTGAATATTCTGAAAAATGGTATCAATTCGATGGCGATGTCGTTGGCGGCCTATCACGAAGAGATGCAGCAAAATATCGATCAAGCAACATCTGATTTACGCGAAACACTGGAACAGATGGAGATACAAAATGTCGAGCTGGGGCTGGCAAAAAAACGGGCACAGGAAGCGGCACGCATTAAGTCGGAGTTTCTGGCTAACATGTCTCACGAGCTACGAACTCCGCTAAATGGTGTCATTGGTTTTACGCGCCAAACGTTGAAAACGTCGCTAACCCCCACACAAACTGACTATTTGCAGACTATCCAACGTTCAGCCAACAACCTGTTATGTATCATTAATGATGTTCTCGACTTCTCCAAACTGGAGGCCGAAAAACTCATTCTTGAACACATTCCCTTCCCACTACGTGGTGCACTGGATGAAGTCATTATCTTACTGGCACACACCGCACATGAGAAAGGGCTGGAGCTGACACTGCATGTTAATAATGATGTCCCCGAGCAGGTAGTCGGGGATGCGATGCGTTTGCAGCAAATTGTCACGAACTTGCTCGGTAATGCGATTAAATTCACCGAACAGGGCAATATCGATATTCTGGTTGCTGTGCAGGCGAAGACGGCACAACAAGTCACTCTGGTGGTAGAGATTCACGATACGGGCATTGGTATTTCTGAATCCCAACAGGCTCAGCTATTCCAGGCTTTTCGTCAGGCAGATGCCAGTATCTCGCGTCGACACGGAGGGACCGGTCTTGGATTGGTCATTACCGAAAGATTGGTCAAAGAGATGGGGGGCGATATTAGCTTTCACAGCCAAGTGGATCGCGGCTCAACCTTTAGGTTCCATCTCACACTGGATCTTAACGAAACCCTCTCTTATCGCCATCCTGATATGTCGTACTTAGAGGGGAAAACACTCGCCTATGTTGAGCGCAATACTTGTGCAGCAAGGGCCGCGCTAGATATTCTGAGTGTCACGCCCTTGCAGGTCACTCATAGTCCGTCGTTAGCGCAATTACCGCGCCAACATTATGATTTCCTGCTGGTTGGGGTACCCATTCCGTTCCGTAATAATATGGCGGTTCATCAAGATAAACTGGTAGCGGCGCTGAAAATTTCCGAGCGCGTAATTCTGGCCCTACCAAGCCAGTCACAGGTGGAGGCAGAGCAACTTAAACAGCTCGGTGCCAAAGCATGTCTGGTCAAACCTTTGTCATCGAATAGATTGATTCCATTACTGTTATCTGAAGAACCTCACAGTGAATTACCCGTAGTGGAGCAAGCGGACAAGCTGGCTAAATTACCGTTTAAGGTAATGGCAGTTGACGACAATCCAGCTAACCTAAAACTCATTGGCACCCTGCTTGAAGAACAGGTCGAAGAGACCGTGTTGTGTGACAGTGGCGCGAAAGCCATTGCCTATGCCCGAGAAAACACGCTGGATATCATCTTAATGGATATTCAAATGCCTGAAATTGATGGTATCCGTGCCAGCGAAGTCATTCATCAGATGTCCCATCATCTGGATACACCCATTATTGCAGTCACCGCCCACGCCGTAAGAGGCCAGCAAGAACAGTTGTTAAAACTGGGGATGGCTGACTATCTGGCAAAACCGATTGATGAAGCTCGATTAATTCAGGCACTTTCCCGCTTTCAGCATGATAGTTCAGCCCCCCTTCTGGCGCAGGCTACTCACCTGCCGGTACTGCAATCTGAATGTGATGGGGCGATAGATTGGCCACTGGCAGTCAGGCAAGCAGCCAATAAAGAGGCTCTCGCCAGAGACCTGTTAACTATGTTATTAGAATTTATGCCGCAAGTAATAGGTCGCGTGCAGGCTATATTGGCAGGCAGTCATGACAACGATATTCTGAACCTAATTCATAAGTTCCATGGCAGTTGTGCATGTAGCGGTGTGCCGCGACTGAAGCAATTGTGCATGACAATTGAGCAGCAATTGCGCCAGCAAACAGATTTACAAGACTTGCAACCTGAATGGCTTGAATTATTAGATGAGATAGAGAATGTTCGCTATGCTGCCAAAAGCTATTTAGGTACTGCTTAGCACACCTCCGCTTCAGCATAAAAAAAGGGCACAGTCATAATGAACTGCGCCCTTTTGGCGTTATTAATGCCGATTACTGCATTAATAAATAGAGTGAAGTGTCACCACGCTGAATATTCAGCGCCAGCACTGATGGTTTGGTATCGAGAATCTTCCGAAGCTCACCCAGATTTTGAACTGACTGCTGGTTAATCCCCATGATGATATCGCCTTTTTTCAGGCCAATACGTGCAGCGGCAGTGCCGGCTTTCACGCTATCAACTTTCACACCTTTTTTACCATTAACATCAGAGTTACTCAGCTCCGCACCTTCAATTCCAGTATAGAGATTACCGGAATCAACCTGAGTCTGGCTGCTCTGCTCTAAGGTCACTTCCACATTGACAGGTTTACCGTCACGTAGCAGACCTAAGGTCATTTTACTGCCCACTGGCAGAGTACCAATCTCAGCACGGAAACCTGCGAAGCTATTGATTGCTTTACCATTCATGCTGACAATCACGTCACCAGCTTTGATCCCGGCTTTGGCCGCCGCAGATTTTGGCAAGACCTGACTGATAAAGGCACCTTTCTGTGCATCGACATTCATGGCTTTGGCCAGCTCAGAGTTCAGCTCGGTGCCCATAATGCCCAATTCACCACGTTTCACCTGACCAAATTCAACCATTTGAGATGTCAGGTTTTTCACCATGTTACTTGGGATAGCGAAACCAATACCGATGTTACCACCATCTGGTGCCAGGATCGCAGTGTTGATACCAATCAGCTCACCGTTCAGGTTGATCAATGCGCCACCGGAGTTACCACGGTTAATCGCGGCATCAGTCTGGATAAAGTTTTCGTAGTTTTCCACGTTCAGACCACTGCGCCCCAAAGCAGACACGATACCGGATGTTACGGTTTCACCCAGACCATATGGGTTACCGATAGCAACGGTATAATCACCCACACGCAATTGATCAGAATCTGCGATTTTAATTGCAGTCAGATTTTTAAAATCTTTTAACTGCAATAACGCGATATCAGTTCGCGGATCTTTACCGATCACTTTTGCTTCATAGCTACGGCCATCGCTCAGTTTAACGCTGATTTTAGTCGCATTATCTACCACGTGGTTATTGGTAACGACATAACCTTTGGCAGCGTCAATAATGACACCTGAACCGAGCGCCCGGAAATCCTGCTTGCTAGGTGATCCCCCTTTGCCACCCTGCCCGCCCTGACACATCGGGGAGCCTTGGAACGGTGAACCGTCTTGACAGAACGGCGAGTCATCACCAAAGAACTGCTGGAACTGTGGTGGCACACCACCAGCACCGGAGTTGCTAACCTGGGTGCTACCCTCCACGTTGATGCTCACAACAGAAGGCATCACTTTCTCTAGCATTGGCGCCAGGCTAGGGAGCTGCTGGCTGCTAGAAGAGGCCGTCTCTGCCGAAATAGCAGAAGAAACCGGCCCCATGGCTAAACCGATGCTCAATGCCAATGCACTTAACACTAAAGTTGTTTTTTTCATGTATTCTGGTTCTCGCTGTACAATTAATAAGGGGTCAATAAATGGTATATATACCCAAAGAAATTGAAGTTGCAGCTAACAACCTGGCAGCTTCAGAGACAAAGGGTATAACTGACTTATATCCAAAATAATTGACGTAGCAGTCAGTGAGCAATCGCGCGAATCCTAATGAGCGAACTAAAGCTCAACGGTAGGGATGGGTCGAGTAACGAAAGCCACTCACTACGCGGCAACGCCAAGAGAAGGATATAGCCGTCTTGCATAGTAAGATTAAATATGGGGGATGAAGTTCATAGAACCAATAATCGGAATAGTAAAAAATATTGTCCGTCTTTACAAAACTACAGTTAATTAAACGGACAACTTACTTTGCTTGGATACTATTCCGCAGCCATCAATCGCCGATATTCATCATAAGCATAAAGATCCGTCATCCCACTGATATAATCCTGAATTAAGCGAGCACGATAATAATATTCATAGATCTCATGTTGTTCTGACGATAAATTACGTAACCGCTCTGTCGATTCTGCATAAGCCAAGCGATGCTTAGTAGACAATTTATGGAATAACCGCGTCTCAATAGGATACTGGCGGTGGCTGTCTTCTGCCACTAACTGTGTAAAGGCCGTTTGCGGCATAGATAATAGTGGGCTATAAATATCAAGTAGCCCACTAATAACTCTATATCCTTGTAATTCAAGCTGTTCTACTTCAGGATGATTAAACACATGTTTTACTGCCACCTTTTTAAAAATTTGCAGTAATTTACACGCGGGGCTGGAGTCTTCTAATAATGCCTGATTAAACGAGCCAGAAAATACCGTGGGTAAATTTTCAATAAACCGTTGTGCTGCATGGGGAACTAACTTCCCGACAGTATTTACCCGTAAATACATAAAGAATTGATCTTCCGAACTGCGCCGGCCTTGCCCGCGACCTAATTGCCGAAATGCGCCACCAACAACTTTATCAAACAAGTCACCATGGGTAACTTCGCCCCACTCTTGCATCATATGATCGTAAAGTTGCTCGACACTGAAAATACTTTTTTCTACTGCATCTTCTAAGTCAGCAATACAATAAGAAATATCATCAGCAGCTTCCATAATATATGTCAGAGGGAAACGATTGAACTCTCCCATATTGAGTTCACGACGTAAATCTTTAACATAGTCTTCTTCAGCCAGATAAAACCCTGGTTTCTTCATCAAATAGTGATGAGAAGCAGGAATATCGCCTGACCAATACGCCGGTTTGGTATATTTAAGAATGCATCCCACCTGAGCATAAGTCAGATTCAGTTTTAATAAACTGTAAACCAACCGAATGGCTTGTGCGTTACCTTCAAACTGGCTTAGGTCATGGCGGATTTTACTGCGTAGGATATTAAGTTCTGTTTCCCCTTCCCGCAGCCTTAATGCATTAACCTGGCAATGATCCTTACCACGAGGTTCCGCACCACCGCCGTTAGGGTCCATCTGTTTTGTAAACCAGTTATTGATAGCTGATTCACCAAAATGACCAAAGGGAGGATTACCGATGTCATGCATCAGGCAAGCCATTTCCACTATGCTTTCAAAGGGATCAAGCAGCTTATCCAGCCCATAAGCTGTGATTTTTTTATCCTGCTTAAACCGATTAAGGATCTCTTTGGCAATGTAACGCCCCACTTGTTGCACTTCCAACGAATGGGTTAAACGGCTACGAACAGCGGCATTACGTTCCAGTGGGAAGACCTGCGTTTTTTGCTGCAAACGCCGAATGGCCGCAGAATTCACAATCCGACCCCGATCACTTTCAAATACTCGGGTAATCTCATATTCATCTTCCGCCGAACTGGATTTACCAAACGGCCGCTGAAAACTGATTTTCTGCTTAAAGTCGATCCCGGACATGTTATCCCCCTGATCATTTAATATAAACAGTGATACCGACTCCCGCCAACAGATGCAATTGATTACGCATGAACTGCGGCACATTACGCATTATCTTTGCTGAGCTACCCGGATATCTCACTTAACTGATAAACTGTGCGTTGATAATTACAACTTAATCCACTCTTTAAAATCAGCGGGTATCCATATGAAAGTAGGCATTATTGGTGCAATGGAGCAAGAAGTTACGTTGCTGCGTGATAAAATTGAAAATCGCCAAACCTTGGCGCGAGCAGGTTGCGAAATTTACACTGGTAAACTCAATGGCGTTGATGTCGCATTACTAAAATCCGGCATTGGTAAAGTCTCTGCGGCCATGGGAACAACATTGCTGTTAGAGCATTGCCAGCCAGACGTGGTAATCAATACCGGCTCTGCGGGTGGCTTAGCCTCCAGTTTGAAAGTGGGTGATATCGTTGTTTCTAACGAAGTTCGCTATCACGATGCTGATGTGACCGCATTCGGCTATGAAGCAGGCCAAATGGCCGGTTGCCCTCCCGCTTTCATTGCTGATGCTGAGTTGATTGCACTGGCAGAAAGCTGCATTAATCAATTGAACTTACATGCAGTACGCGGCCTGATTTGCAGCGGCGATGCCTTTATTAATGGTTCAGCCCCCCTGGCCCGTATCCGCGCGGCCTTCCCGTCGGTGGCAGCAGTCGAGATGGAAGCCGCCGCTATCGGCCATGTTTGCCATCTGTTCAAGACACCTTTCGTTGTGGTTCGTGCGATTTCTGATGTGGCTGATCAGGAGTCTCACCTGAGCTTTGAAGAGTTCTTAGTGGTCGCCGCTCAGCAGTCGACGCTTATGATCGAAGCCATGTTAACCACACTGGCTAATCGCAATTAATGGTCCGTTCCCGTATTTTCTCCCTATCACGAGCAGCAATAACGTTGTTGCTCGGCCTGTTTTCGTTTGCCCTGTTTGCACCATACGCAGTGGCAGTAGAGCGGATTATCAGCTTATCCCCCAGCACCACCGAACTGGCTTATGCCGCGGGATTAGGCGATAAACTGGTTGCAGTAAGTGCTTACTCTGATTACCCGGAAGCGGCTAAAAAGCTTGAGCAAGTTGCATCCTGGCAAGGCGTGAATGTCGAACGTATTTTGGCATTAAAGCCAGACTTGATCCTCGCGTGGCGTGGCGGTAATCCACAACGCCCGCTTGATCAACTCGCCGCCTTTGGTATTCCAATTTTCTATTCTGATCCGGTAAATATTGATCAAATTGCTGGTGATCTGGATAAATTGGCGCAATACAGCCAGCATCCTGAACAGGCCCACCAAGCCGCAGCTCAACTCCGTCAGAAGGTTACTGAATTACGTCGCCACAATGCCCGTAACACGCCCTTGCGTACCTTTTTACAGTTTGGTACTCAGCCGCTGTTTACCAGCTCTGGGCATACGTTACAAAGTGAGGTTATTTCCCTGTGTGGTGGAGAAAATATTTTTGCTGGCAGTCGTGTTCCTTGGCCTCAAGTCAGTCGGGAACAAGTCATGACACGCCAACCACAGGTGATCGTAGTCAGCGGTGACCAGCCACAGGCTGATAATGTCAGAGACTTCTGGCAACCTCAGCTTGCAATTCCTGTTATAACGCTGAATGAGGACTGGTTTAATCGTTCGGGTCCGCGTATCCTGCTGGCCGCTGAACAGTTGTGCCAACAAATGGCCAGCGTTCAATCCCCCGTGGCGGAGTCACATTAATGCTGGTTTATTGGCTGGATATTTTAGGTACTGCGGTATTTGCTATCTCTGGTGTATTGCTAGCGGGGAAGTTGCGTATGGACCCGTTTGGTGTGCTGGTTTTAGGGGTGGTGACGGCTGTCGGTGGCGGAACAATCCGCGATATGGCCTTGGCCAATGGCCCGGTTTTTTGGGTGAAAGATCCTACTGACTTGGTGGTTGCAATGGTGACCTGTCTGGCAACCATTTTGTTGGTGCGTCAACCTCGTCGAACACCGAAATGGATCCTGCCGGTGCTTGATGCTATTGGTCTGGCAGTGTTCGTCGGTATCGGCGTCAATAAAGCCTTTGCTGCTGGTGCCAGCCCGCTAGTGGCTATCTGTATGGGTGTTATAACCGGAGTCGGCGGTGGGATTATCCGCGATGTATTAGCCCGCGAGATCCCAATGATCCTGCGCACTGAAATTTATGCTACCGCCTGCATTATTGGTGGTATCGTTCATGCTACCGCGTTCTATACTTTTGGTATGCCCTTACAACAAGCAATGATGCTGGGCATGGTGATTACGCTCGGTATCCGGCTTGCAGCTATCCGCTGGCGTTTAAAACTACCCACATTTGAAATAGAGCACTAATAGAGTGATTGGTCTAATTTGTATGATCTAAATCTTCAAGTTTTTAAATAATTAGCCGATATATCTATCCAAAATAATTGGACCTGATAGCTAACAACGCTGCGGCGTCAATAAGCAGGATATCCCCATTTAGCTGGCTGAATGGGACACCGACAGATAAAAATGCAGTCATAAATCATGAAATATTTTTTGTTTACGTTTTGGCTGGCATTTATTGCCAGTCCGTCGCTGGCTCAGGGGCTAAGCGGCACAATAGAATTAAGCTTAACTATCGTGCCATCTTGTCAGGTGCAATCACCGAATCAAAATGAACACATAGCGAATGATGCAAAAGTAAATTATCCACAAATACACTGCCAACGAGGAGGTGGCTTGGTTAGCGAACCTAAAATCAGCCATTCTTTTATTGCGACAGATGGCTCATTACTCAGCCAAACCAGTAACAGCCAGATGACACAGTTGATCACTGTAGAATGGTAATATTCAGATGAAAAAAACCGCAACTGTTAAAGTTGCGGTTTTTTATCGGAAATTTAGTGGACTAATTATAGCCAAAGTCATTGGTGTTACAGCAGGGCAGCAAACGAACGACAAATCAGTCAGAAGCGATTTGAACAGCATTGATGCTAGCCCGTAGAGTGTACCTTCAAAATGAGGCTCACTAATCCCGATGAGCTGGCCCAATTCAGTGGTTCGGGTAAGTGAATACAGCTAACGTCGCTGTAGCATCAAGGACACAGGATAAATTAAATGCTGAAAGAAGAACCGCAACCACAAGTACTTTTCGCATTCGGGTTCGTCACAATAAAGCGTGAACCTTCCAACCCTTCGGTATAATCCACCGCACCGCCGACCAGATATTGCAGGCTCATCGGATCAACAACCAATTCCACGCCTTGCTTTTCGATGGTCATATCCCCATCGTTGATTTGATCATCGAAAGTAAAACCATACTGGAACCCGCTGCATCCGCCACCGGTAATATAAACCCGCAGCTTCAGATTCGGATTTTCCTCATCAGAAATCAGCAGTTTAACTTTCTTAGCTGCTGCCTCAGTAAACTGTAGGGGCAGTACTGTTTCATCGCTCATACTCATCACTCCCAACCGGTGTTCGAGTTGCAGGTTACTACAATGGCAGCCTGATCTAATCATCAATTATCTAATACCTGAGTAATTCATTCAAGTATTGCTGGCTAATGTTATATATTATCTACCTGTTTGAGTATCATTTTCAACCACCGGTTGTTGTTGTTCACTCGCAGATGCAGCCTGCTCTTGTCTTTGTAATGTGCGGGCTAAAATAGCTGAATACAAGGGCTTACCCCCCATAAATTGTGCTATTAATGTGGCGCCCAAGCAGGTCACTATCATCGGTAAAATAAGCTGATAATTATCGGTCATCTCCAACACCAAAACTATCCCAGTCAGTGGTGCACGTACCGATGCAGCAAACAGCGCCCCCATCCCGGCAATAGCAAAAGTCCCGGCCTCAATGCCGTATTCGGGGAAAAAATACGCACAGGACAAGCCGAAAGCGGTGCCCAAAATAGTTCCTAAAGCCAACATTGGGGCAAATATCCCGCCAGGTGCACCAGAACCAAAGCACAATAGTGTCGTAATAACTCGAGCAATAAAAATGAATAGCAACATGCCGATACTGAAGTTACCGGCTGCCGCAATAGGAATTAATGCAAAACCGCCCCCCACAGCCTCGCCATGAAACAATGCCAATAAACCACACATTCCTCCCAGCAGGCCGCCAAGCAAAACTAACTTGCGCCAATCACCACCATGGAAACGCATGAACATATCCTGCGTGCGGAATATTAACGCATTGAACATTACACCGATGGCACCGAAAATAATCCCTAGCACAAGGTAAAGCCATAATGTGTCCAGTGGCACTTCGCTCATTTTACCGACATTAATAACCGCATGTTCACCGTTAAAATAGCGGTAGACGATAGTAGATGTTATCACCCCGACAAATACGGCTTTGATTGATACCAGACTGTAGCGGAACTGAGAGCGCATCTCTTCAATAACGAACAAAATCCCCGCCAGCGGGGCATTGAAGGCCGCAGACAACCCGGCAGCTGCACCGGTTGCCAGCAATGAATGACGTGCTTCAGGGCTGTGCAGACGAAAGATATCGACAATCATCCGCCCGCTATTACCCCCCATCTGTACCATCGGCCCTTCCCGGCCTAACACCATGCCCGCCCCTAATGTTCCAAGGCCGCCAATAAATTTAACCGGAATAACCCGCCACCAGCGCACTGGCCGCATCTCCTCCATTGCCCCTTCGATTTCAGGAATACCTGAACCACCAGCCTCAGGAGCAAAACGACGCACCAAAAAATAACCTACCATCGCCAGCAGCGCCGACATAACGAAAGCCAACGGCCATACCAAAATTGCGTAATCCGCGACTTTGGCCAGCGTTGCCAACCTTTGTTGTTGGATCCAATCGACGCCGCGATCAAAAGCCACAGCCAGCAAACCGGTAACAACCCCGACCACACCAGCCATGATAAGAATAACCAACGGCGTTTTATCACGATTAACCAATGCTCGAATAAAACGACCCCGTTTGAGTTCAGTAACGCCTTCAGCAGGCATTGGTTGCGTTGAATCAGTCATGATTAGTCTATTTATCAATTGAGTAATAAGTAATACAAATGAACAGTAGTCTGAGTTTAGACTACATCATCATGATGTGCCTGCTTAAACGTCGATGAAACGCTCTGGCTTAGAACGTAAGTTTAGCGATGAAAGTTTCGGATATGCGGCACGTCGCGCAAGCTAGCAGTTAATTATGCCCAATCATTTGATAACCGCGGCCAGTTCTTTAGAATAGGCACCATTGTCTATTGTTATAGCTGATGTTAACAATATTGATGTTATATAACTCACTGTTATTTAATATAATATCATCTCAGCCAATGTCACCAAGCCCAATTCAGGAGCCAGTTTATGAGTAAGTCCGAAAGTCTGTATGCCCAAGCACAACAGGTGATCCCAGGCGGGGTTAACTCTCCGGTGCGTGCATTCACCGGTGTCGGTGGCGTTCCATTGTTTATCGAACGTGCTGACGGCGCTTATCTATTTGATGTTGATGGTAAAGCCTACATCGATTATGTCGGCTCCTGGGGTCCGATGGTGCTTGGTCACAATCATCCCGCTATTCGTCAGGCCGTAATTGAAGCTGTCGAGCGCGGCCTAAGCTTTGGTGCACCGACAGCGATGGAAGTCAAAATGGCTGAGTTGGTGACAGAATTAGTGCCAACCATGGATATGGTACGGATGGTTAACTCCGGTACCGAAGCCACCATGAGCGCCATTCGTCTAGCCCGAGGTTTCACTGCGCGCGATAAAATCATCAAGTTTGAAGGCTGCTATCACGGCCACGCCGACTGCCTATTAGTAAAAGCGGGCTCTGGCGCATTGACCCTCGGTCAGCCAAACTCTCCGGGGGTACCGGCTGACTTCGCTAAGCACACGCTGACCTGTATTTATAACGATCTAGCCTCTGTACGCGAAGCCTTTGAGCAATACCCACAAGAAATCGCCTGTATCATTGTTGAGCCTGTCGCTGGCAATATGAACTGCATATTACCGCAGCCAGAATTCCTGCCGGGGCTGCGTGATCTATGTGATGAATTTGGTGCATTGCTGATTATTGATGAGGTCATGACGGGTTTCCGGGTGGCATTAGCCGGGGCGCAGGATTACTACCATGTCATTCCTGACTTAACCTGTCTGGGGAAAATTATCGGTGGTGGTATGCCGGTGGGTGCTTTCGGTGGTCGTCGTGATGTCATGGAGGCACTGGCACCGACTGGACCAGTTTATCAGGCGGGTACTCTCTCCGGGAACCCTATCGCTATGGCGGCGGGTTATGCCTGTTTGACTGAAGTGGCACAGGTAGGTATTCATGAAACCCTGACCGAGTTAACCGATTTACTGGCAACTGGCCTGCTCAATGCGGCACAAGCAGAGAACATCCCGCTGGTGGTTAACCACGTGGGTGGCATGTTTGGTATCTTCTTTAGCAATTCACCAACTGTCACCTGCTATCAGGATGTCATGAATTGTGATGTCGAACGCTTTAAACGTTTCTTCCATTTGATGCTGGCAGAAGGCGTCTATCTGGCCCCTTCTGCGTTTGAAGCCGGTTTTATGTCCGTCGCACATAGCAAAGACGATATCCAGAGAACCGTCGATGCTGCCCGCCGGTGTTTTGCCAAACTTTAATATCTATAGATACTATAACCACCGCCAAAACACTGGAGGTGGTTATAAATTAAAGCCCAGAGGTTTAATGCGCTTAATTAATTTAATGCCGATTAACGGTATAAAGTAATTCTGATATTTCCACATTCTGTGGAATATCACCACCACTACTACCATTCCAACTTGGCCCCATAGGAAGTGTAGGCATTTTAACTTCAACTGGGTGATAATCTATTATATTACGGGTTACTGGCTGAACAGTATCAATGTGCGTCATCAGAGAAAAAGTTAATACATCGAGAATGAGTAACACACCAAAGCCTGTCACTATCAG